>CAYGMR010000160.1:8758-9201 GCA_964350725.1 uncultured Ardenticatenaceae bacterium
ATAACTTGTCACATTGTTCTTGATCTTTAGCCAGAGCAAAAGTCGAGTCGCTGTGGCTGGCAATATAAGCGACTTCTTTGGGGATCGCGTCTGTATAAATACCCACTTGCGTGCCACCAATCGCCAATAAACCCAAATAAGCCCACAAATAATACCGATCATTGTCGCCAATCGTGCAAATTTTGTCGCCCTGCCGCACACCGAGGCTGATCAAACCCAAAGCAAACAGTTCCACCTGCTCAAAAGATTCCTGCCAGGTAAATTCACGCCAGATACCAAACTCTTTCTGACGAAGCGCAACTTTGCGACCACCATACTTATCGACTTGTTGCAAAAAATATTGGGGGAGTGTTTGTGGATTGTTTAATGCGTATGTCATTTGTGCAAATAGCTAGTCAGCTAGTCAGCTAGTCAGCTAATCAGCTTGGCTGACTGGCTGAACT
>CAYGMR010000160.1:9211-10982 GCA_964350725.1 uncultured Ardenticatenaceae bacterium
CATCTGGTATGCCGTCGCCAATCTTGACACCAAAATCTAAAACCACAACACGGTCAGAAATATCCATCCCCAAACACATATCATGTTCGATGAGCACAATCGTCACACCGCGCCGCTCATAAATATCGAGAATAAAGCGGGCCATATCTTCTTTTTCTTCTACATTCATGCCCGCCATGGGTTCATCTAGAAGCAAGAGGTCGGGTTCCATGACCAATGCTCTGCCTAATTCAACCCTTTTTCGTAATCCATATGGCAGAGCACCCACGACAGCTTTACGGATATGGGCGATTTCCAGAAAGTCGATAATTTCTTCGACCACCGCACGATTTTCAATTTCTTCGCGCTGGGCACGCCCCCAATACAATATGCTCTGCAAACTGTTTTGGCGCATGTGGATGTGACGTGCCGCCATCAAATTATCGAGTGTGCTTAAGCCTGTGTACAGCGCGATATTTTGGAAAGTCCGCGCAATGCCCAAGGAGGCAATTTTGTCGGTTGCGGTTTGGGTGAGGTCAGTTTGATCATTGAAGAGAATACGGCCGTTTTGGGGACGATAAAAGCCGCTAATACAGTTGAGCATAGAGGTCTTACCAGCACCATTCGGCCCAATAATGGCACGTATTTCGCCTTGGCGCACATCAAAACTAACATCGGAGAGCGCAGCATTGCCCCCAAAGCTCAAAGATACATTCTCAATAGTTAACAATGTCGAATTCGAATGCATATTACCGTTTTTGAAAAGGGATTATCAAATTAATTGGCTGCCGATTCTAATTGGCAGCGCCAATAAAATATATGCTATAAATTTTTGGGATAGCAGGATCGTATGATAGGACAAACGTAACATAAGCTAGGCATTCATGCAAGCAATTAACGGGAAAACAGCGTGTTACACAATGCACCCACACGTATAAGAATGGAGACAACTTCAAAGGAGATGGTCAATGCCAACACTAGATTTGATTTTTAGTATAACCTCTCAATTGTTACAAAAATAATATCTTTGAAGTTTTTTTGTATCTCATAGTGAGGCTTGCTACAATCCATTAAATCTGTACCCTAAAGAGGAAGCGGGAAAAGTATGTCTTTAACTGAGCTCACTGAGCAACAACAAGTCTCAAAAACAAAAATAGGTGGGGCTGCCCAAACGGCCGTAGCCAGACGCAGTTGGCGCGAAACGATGCAATTGATTGTGGTTATCTTTAAATTGCGCATTGTCGTGTTATTGGTTTTGGCCGCAACCGGCGGTGCCTTTTTGGCAGCTGGCGGCTGGCCGGGCATATCAATATTACTGTTAACCTGGATCACAGGGGGTATGGCAGCCGCAGGTGCTTCCGCGCTCAACCAATATTGGGAACGCAATTCAGATGGCAAAATGGGGCGCACAGATAAACGGCCGTTGGTCACTGGTAAAATCAAAGAACCGCGCTGGATTCCGTTTATCGGCATTTTGCTCATTCTTGTCCCCTCTTTGGCCGTTTTTCCCTTCAATCCAGAACTAACCTTTTTCCTGCTTTTGGGCGCCTTCATTTACGTTGTCATCTACACATTTTGGCTCAAGCCGCGCACGTTATTGAATGTCGTTATCGGTGGTGCCGCAGGCAGTGCCGCCGTTCTGAGCGGCAGTGCCGCAGCAGGCTATTGGAATGCCCCTGGGGCTTTGGTGTTGGCTCTAATACTTTTCCTCTGGTCACCCTTCCATTTTTGGAGTTTGGCACTGCTGTATCGTGAAGAGTACACGAAGGCCGAATTCCCAATGCTGCCGACA
>CAYGMR010000161.1:0-10971 GCA_964350725.1 uncultured Ardenticatenaceae bacterium
AATCCACACATGGATACCCGCCTGCGCGGGTATGACAGTCAAGAGACACCTGTATAGTTACTTTCATTTTTTGATTGGGGAAAAATAGGAAAAGGGCGTTGTTGTACACAACACCCTTGCGTTTACTAAAACAAGAACATACTGTCGTCGTCATCCTCTTCTTCGTCTTCGTCGTCAAAACTATCTTCAACGACGATTTCATAATCGACAGGCAAAGAAACCCACAACGTCAACAGTTCGCCTTCATCTACCTCAGAAAGACGCATCGCTACGACATCAACTTGTTGGCGCATGCGTAAATCATCGGGGAAGTCAAGACGCACCGGGCGGCCATCTTCCCACGCATTTTCACAGCGTTCTTTGATATCTTTTCCGTTGCCTGTGCGTAATTGGCACAATACAACATCACGTATATTTGGACCTTCTTGCAACGATTGCAGCCAAACTTGAGGGCTTGGGTGGAATTCAGGCGTTGGCCCTTCTATAATTTCAATTAATTCAGGTTCTTCAATCACAATATAAACCTCATTGGTTCAGTTTTCTTACACGCATAAAGTCTACTGTCACCAAAGTAAAATAGCAACCTTTTTTTATATATTTCATACTGACAAGCTTTTTTGGTTACGGCCGTTCTAAAACCAAACAATCCAAAAACACAAAACAGCAAATGACAGCGCACATCGATTGCCGAATTAACCATTGACAATTGACCATTAACCATTGACAATTGACCATTATGAAAGGCTTTGCAGGATTTCCAGATGGCAAGCAGCGCATCACTTCCGTACCAAATCGGTTCTTTAGTGATTTGCTGCCCATCATCGACAACCTGGCTGAATTAAAAGTCACACTCTATGCATTTTGGGCACTCACCCAAAAAGAAGGACCCGTGCGATATTTGCGGCTGCCCGATTTTCTCAATGACCCGACCTTTGTTAAAGGCATGGGCCCCACCATTGAAATGGCTACCCATGCTTTGTTAGACGGCATTGAGCGTGCCGTAGCACGCGGCACCTTTTTACATATCAATATCGAAGGTGCCACCGGCAAAATGGACTATTATTTCCTGAACACAGAAAAAGGACGCGCCTCTGTCGAAGGAATCACACACGGTGAATGGCGGCCCATGCCTGACCAGGACGCACCTGTTTCACTTTTGGTGGAACGGCCGAATATTTTCATCCTCTACGAACAAAATATTGGACCACTCACACCGCTCATCGCTGATGAACTGCGCGATGCCGAACAAACCTACCCGCCCCGCTGGATTGAAGATGCCATCAAAGCTGCTGTCGAAAACAATGTACGCAAATGGCGTTATATTCTAAAAATCCTGGAAGGATGGCGGCAGGAAGGAAGACAAGAAAAAGATGGAATCCATAAGCGAGATTCTCAAAAAAACAAACCAACAGTCCCCGATGACCTCAGAGATATTATCAAGCGCTAATCCCCCTGAAAACAACCCCGGCAGTGGCAAACCTGATTGTCCAATCTGTGCTGGGCTCGGTTTTGTCATTCCTGATGTACCGCTGACAGAGCCTGGATTCGGCCGTGCCGTCACCTGTTCATGTCGCGCCGTTGATGAAGAGATGGCACGCATGGATCGTTTGCAGCGCCTGAGTCAGCTAGGCGCATTAAAAGACAGTACATTTGAAACCTTCTTGCCTGAAGGTCATGGTCTGACACCTATTAAACAACGCAATTTAAGCATGGCGTTTGAACATGCGCGCACGTACGCTCAGAAACCGACCGGTTGGCTCATCCTCAAAGGAGGCTATGGCTGTGGCAAAACCCATCTGGCGGCGGCAATTGCGAATCATCAATTAAATATGGGGCATCCGGTATTGTTTATCAACACACCCGATTTATTGGATCATCTACGTTCGACTTTTTCGCCCCACTCTGACATTGGTTATGATTCGCTTTTTGACCGTGTGCGGAATACACCTCTGCTGGTTCTGGACGATTTAGGCAGCCAAAGCAACACTGAATGGGCACAGGAAAAGCTGTATCAGATATTTAACCATCGCTATGCGAATCGTCTCCCCACCGTGGTGACAACCAATTTGGAACTGGAATCCATCGAAAAACGGATTCAATCACGCATGGTTGACCCTGATTTGGTTCACATTATCCACATCGCAGCACCAGATTTCCGGCAGACTGGTGTAGGTCAGGAACAATCCGATCTCTCATCACTCAATTTGCATGGTGACAAGACCTTTGAAAGTTTCGATCTTCGTGAGCGTGAATTACCCCGTTCACAAGCAGAAAATTTGGGGCGTGCTTTTGAAACGGCCGTTGCCTTTGCACAACAACCCGCCGACTGGCTTGTTTTTAATTCCACAGCCTATGGCAATGGCAAAACACACCTGGCAGCCGCCATCGCCAATCATGTATCAAATACAGGTGAGCCAGTTTTATTTATTGTTGTACCCGATTTATTGGATCATTTACGCGCCACATTTAATCCCCAAAGTGGTGCGCGTTTGGATAAACGTTTCGATGAAGTCAAAAAAGCTTCTTTACTGGTTTTGGATGATTTAGGCACAGAAAGTGCGACACCTTGGGCGCGTGAAAAACTATACCAGCTTTTCAACTACCGTTACAACGCACGTTTAGCAACCGTCATTACAACTGCAACGCCGATTGATGAACTTGATCCCAAATTAGCAACGCGCATGTTAGATGGCAGCCGCTGCACCTTCTTTCTGATTGAAGCACCTAGTTATCGTGGCGGTATGCGTACGAACAAACGCTCACGTAGAAAAGGGAAACAAACTTGATCCCCATGAGCGATCAATTCCTCAAACAACTTTATTCTAAGCCACTTAGTCTAGCAATTTGCCCTCGAAGTCTTGAAGCCTCGTGCTCTAACAGGTGCCGTTTTTGCAGTCGTTCTTCCAATTCCCGCTGTTCACGCTGTAACCTGGAAATCACCGGTAATAGAGATTCATCCGCAGCTTGTGTAAACATAGCAGTTAATGCTTCTAACTCATGCTGTTCGGCAACAGTGAGCTTGCCAGCAAACTCACGCTGCCGTAAATCATCAAATCGAGCTTGTTTTTCCTCGTTCAAGTTCATCTTGATCTCTACTAGATTTCCGTCTGATCATTATAACACAATATGTGATGGCCCTTTTTAGGTCGGACACAGCAAACGGCCGCAGCCCCCACAATAGGCCATTTCCCCCTGAGCGACCTGATTAATCTTGTGCGAGGAAATGCTCAAGTGACAACCCTGGCAGCGTCCTAATTTGATGCCCACCACGGCTAATCCATTTTTACGCCGCATCATATTGTCATATTCAACAATCAATTTAGGGTCGATGGGTTCAACCTGACCTTTGCGTGCAATAATTAAATCACGTAAATGCAGTGCCAGATCATTTTGTTCGGCACGCAAGCTGGTTTGATCCTTCTGCCATTTGGCTTCAACGATCTTTAGTTCAGCAACGGCCGTTTCTTGCTCCGCCTCCCCATCTTCAACCATAATCATCGCTTCCAGCACCTCTTCCTCCAATTCTGCATGACGACGCCCCAAGGCAGCAATTTCCTTTTGTAAATCAGTCAGCTCTTTGGGATTGGTCACTTTGCCGGAGTAAAGCCGTTGGTTGGAACTTTTGGTTTTGTTATTGACACTGCCTAATTCTAAATTGAGGTCTGTGAGGATCGTTTGCCATCTATCGAGTTCAGCTGTGGCATTTTCAACACGCAGCCGCGCAGATTTGAGGACGGCCGTTTCTTTCTGCAGCGCCATCACCTCAGCCAAACGCGCCTTTTTCTCGCGAATTTCCGTGTCGGTTTGTTGTAATCGATAAAGCAATTGCAGTTGTCCCATAAAAATGTCCGATTTTTATATCTTATAAGATAAAATATACATTCAATTTTAAGCAGCAATCCTAGAGCTAGATACAATCGCATACGGCCGTATTGATTGCAGTGCCTTAGCTTCAGATTGTTGAGCATGATATAAATCCCAACGTAACTGTAAATTTAACCAAAACCCAGCAGATGTGCCCAAGAATTTAGCAAGACGCAAAGCTGTACTAGGGGTTACTCCGCGACGGCCGTTTACAATTTCATTGATACGTTGATATGGCACATGCAAAGCATCAGCTAATTCACGCTGCGTGAGATTCATGGGAGTCAAAAACTCTTCGAGTAACATCTCACCAGGATGAGTTGGTACTCGATTTGTAGGTATACGAACCATATAAATCTAATCTCCTATCCTAACCTAGACAAGCCAGATCCAAAAAGGATTGATCAAAGATTGCGCAGATTAACGCAGATTTTTCTTTCATCTGCGAAATCTGTGCCATCTTTGATGATTTTCTTGTTCACTGTACAAGAATTTCAATTGTAACGTACTAAAACGCCTAATGATAACCGAGTATTTCAAACCGTTCTGGCCCATTCTCATGCCAAAATATAGCATGGATGTCATGCTATTACAATTAAATCGTTTATTTGATGAACAAATTTTCGTTTTTCGTTTAGAAGGGCCGGATATACAATACCTTAAATACAATTCAGTGTATAATCCCGCCCGATATGTTTGAAAAATGGTTCCAACTTGAAGAAAAAGAATATTCTGCAGAAGATGCCGCCTGGGATGAATTTGTGGCGGGACATCCGCATGGCAGCCTCTTGCAATCGACTCATTGGGCACGCCTAAAAAATCGTTTTGGTTGGTCGTCGCATCGCGTCTGGATGAAAAAAGACGGCCGTTTCGTAGCCGGTGCTCAAATCCTCTATCGTTCCAAAGCATTAGGCGTCGTCAAAATCGGTTATATCCCCCATGGCCCACTCGTCGATTGGGATGATGCCGAACAAATTGAAATCCTCTTCAACCAAATCGACCAATCTGTTTATCAACATGGTGCTGGCTTACTAAAAATAGAGCCGTTACTCTGGCAGGAAAAAATGCCAAAATCGACCTGGGCGGCGATCTGTGAGCGCTATAATCTAATCCCTACAAACGACACCATCCAACCACCCCGCACGGTGATGATCGACATCCAACCATCAGAAGATGAGATTTTAGCCGCGATGAAATCAAAAACACGCTACAACATTCGCCTATCGACGCGCAAAGGGGTAATGGTGCGTGCAGGCAGCTCAGAAGATTTGCCGGTGTTCAACCAACTTATGCGTATGACGGGTCAACGCGATGGTTTTGGTGTGCATGCGTCTCAATATTATCGGGATGCATTTGAATTTTTTGGCCCGGATCAGGTTGTGATGTTGATTGCTGAATTTGAGCAACGGCCGTTAGCAGCCGTCATGGTTTTTGCATATGGCACAAACGCAGCCTACCTTTATGGCGCATCCAGCAATGCTGAACGTAACCGCATGCCCGCCTACGCTGTGCAATGGGCAGCCATTCAATGGGCAAAAAACAAAGGCTGCACCCAGTATGATATGTGGGGCGTGCCTGATGCCGAACTCGATGAACTCGAAGCCCATTTCACCGAACGCAAAGACGGCTTATGGCCCGTTTATCGGTTCAAACGCGGCTTTGGCGGCAACCTCCAACGCACAGTCGGCACAGTCGATCGCGTCTACAACGATCGTCTTTACCGACTATATAATTGGTATCGCAATCGCTAACTAGACCACAAATTTAGAATAGTTACACGGAGATCACAGAGATGACACGGAGTTTCACAGAGGGTTTGGAGATATTATTCTTCAAAAAGCTAACGGCTGACAAGCACCAATTACTTGCCAGCACTATCCTTTCTCCCAATTTTCTCCATGTCCCTCCGTGTGTCCTCCGTGAAACTCTGTGTAATGCTTTATGATATTCCCTGAACCCGATTACCGCGCCTCCACATTCAAAAAAGAAACCTCCCCAGCGATTTGGGGACAAGCGCTTGCTGGTTTGCCAAAAGCCCACGCGCTGCAAAGTTGGGCCTGGGGCGCATTCAAATCACGGTGGGATTGGTCAGCAACGCGGCATACCTTGACCGTAGCTGAAAACAGCAGCAATCCATTGGCTACTGCCCAGGTTCTCAAACGTAATGTGCCGCGTTTGCCTTTCTGTATTCTCTACGTGCCCAAAGGGCCAGCGTTAGATTACAACGACAAGCCATTGCGCAGCCGCGTATTGGCAGAATTGGAGAAAATGGCCCGCCGCGAAAAGGCGATCTTCATCAAGATCGATCCCGAAGTGGTGCGGTATTGGGGTGTGGAAAAGGAACGGCCGAATCCCAGAGGTGCTCAATTCGTTGACGAACTACAAAAGCGCGGCTGGCGTTTTTCAGATGATCAAATTCAGTTTCGCAATACGGTTGAAATGGATTTAACGCGTTCTGAAGATGATTTACTGGCAGCGATGAAATCAAAAACACGCTATAACATTCGTCTGGCTGAACGCAAAGGCATCGTTGTACGTGCGGGTAGTCCTGCCGATTTTCCACTTATTGCAGAGATGTATGTTGAAACGGCCGTTCGTGACAACTTCACCATTCGACCAATTGAATATTATCTGGATGCCTGGCAAACTTTTTATGCGGCTGGCATGTGCCAACCCCTCATCGCCGAATTTGAAGGGACACCTATTGCGGCTGTCATCCTAATCCGTTTTGGCAACAAAGCCATCTACATGTATGGCGCTTCCACCCATCTTGAAAGAAAGCGAATGCCGAATTATCTGCTACAATGGGAAGCAATCCGCTGGGCTAAAGCACAAGGCTGCACCACCTATGACTTTTGGGGTGCGCCCAATACATTTGATGAAAGCGATGCGCTCTGGGGCGTTTGGCGCTTCAAAGCAGGCTTTAACGCCGAAGTGGTGCATACAATTGGTGCCTGGGATTATGTAGCACGGCCGTTTTGGTATTGGGTCTACACCAGCATCATGCCAAAATATCTGGAATTCCTACGTTCCAAAAATAATAACTAAATTTATCACCACAGACCTGTGCTGAGTTTACCGAAGTAGCACACTAAGATCACGGAGAAACCACTGTGTCCTCTGTGCTCCTGTGGTTTATCTTTGAGGAGTGCATTTAAACATTATGAGCAGAACCATTGTCGTTTTAGAAGGGGACCAAACTGGTCAAGAATTATTAGAAGAAGCACTGCGGGTTTTAGATGAAAGCGTCATTCGTTTTCCAATCGAATTCATCCGGTATGATTTAAGTCTCGAAAATCGTCGTGCCACAGATAACGAAATCGTCTACGAAGCTGGGCGTGCCTTACGTAAACATTCAGTCGGTCTCAAAGCAGCCACCATTACACCAGAAACCAAAGGGGATGTTGGCAGCCCTAACCGCATCTTGCGCGAGGAAATGGATGCCGAAATCATCCTGCGCACCGGCCGCCGTATTCCAGGCGTGCGCCCGGCTGCTGGCGTTTATGCGCCCATCAGCATCGTGCGTATGGCACGCGGCGATGCATATGGCGCTAAAGAATGGCGTGAGGGCGAGGCGGATTCTCTTGATGAGATCGCCTACCGCACCGAACGCATCACACGCCGTGTCTGCCGTGACGTGGCCGAATATGCGTTCCAACATGCCAAACGCACCAACGCAAAAGTTTTTGGCGGCCCCAAATATACTGTCAGCCCCGTTTATGAAGGCATGTTGAAGGAAGAAATGGATGCCGCCGCCGCACGCCATCCACAAATACGCTATGAACCCCAATTGATTGATGCAACCTTTGCACTGCTGCTGTCATCGGCTGGTGATCCGATGGTCATTCCCAGCTTAAACCGGGACGGAGATTTACTGTCTGATATGGTGTTGCAAATGTTCGGTTCAATTGCAGGCTCGGAGTCAATGGTTATCTCATTGGATCCACAGGGTGAATTTGTAGATTGTGTCATGGCTGAAGCGCCGCACGGCACAGCACCGGCCTTGGAAGGCCGCAACATAGCCAATCCAATGGGCATGATTCTCGCCACCGCGGGTTTACTCTCATTTATGAAAGAAGACGAGCTAAAATTAGCCAGCCGTGCTATTTACGAATCAACATTGGAAGCAGTCTATGATGGCATCCGTACCTCTGACTTAAGAGGCAATACATTCACCGATGCATTTACGGATGAAGTGATTCGGCGTGTGCGTGGGAAGTTGGAAGTTTGGTCTTCGCTGTCACCAGCATAAAATTTCTCGCCATGAAAAGGCCAAGAGAACAATAATGAGTCATAACCTACTCCCATCAAAAAAAACGAAGATAGTCTGCACCATTGGCCCAGCCACACAATCGGTGGAGGTTTTGGCTGAGTTAATCCAAAATGGGATGAATATCGCACGGATTAATTTTGCGCATGGTGATTTTGAAAGCCATCGTCAGACGATTGCCAATGTGCGCACAGCGGCAGAGACGGTCGGGCAGCGTGTGGCCATATTTGGCGATCTACCCGGCCCGAAAATGCGTATCGGCCGTTTACAAAAAGAACCGATCGAACTAGAAAACGGCCAACCCTTTATCCTTCAGACCGAAGAAATTGTAGGCAATCATGAACGTGTCTCGATGGATTTTGCTGGTTTGCCGCAGGCTGTGGAAGTGGGCGACCGCATTTACATGAATGACGGCTATATCCAACTGCGCGTTGAGAAAATCATCGATCAAGCTGTGCATTGTGTTGTCAGTATGGGCGGTGAACTGCGTTCGCACAAAGGCGTCAATTTTCCGGGTATCGACTTAGGCATTAATGCATTCACAGACCATGATCGTAAAATGCTGGCATTTGCTGCCGAACAGAAATTGGACGCTGTAAGTCAATCTTTTGTCAGTTCAGCCGCCGATATTGAAGCGGTGCGCACGGCCGCAGCAGCAATTGATTATGACCCGTTGATTATCGCCAAGATTGAACGTGCTGGTGCTTTGCTAAATCTTGAGGCGATTGTTGCTGCCGCCGATGGGATTATGGTAGCGCGTGGTGATTTAGGGGTCGAAATCCCGATTGAAGATATTCCATTCACACAAAAACAGATCATTTTAGCCGCCAATATGGCTGGCAAGCCGGTCATCACGGCGACACAAATGTTGGAATCAATGACGACGAATCGACGGCCGACCCGCGCTGAAGTGACGGATGTGGCCAATGCAATTTTGGATGGTACGGACTGTGTGATGTTGTCGGGCGAAACGGCCGTTGGCCAATTCCCCGTCGCTACAGTTTCAACCATGTCACGGATTGCCGCCGCTATTGAAACATCCGTCGAAAACACAGGTTTGGGCGTTCTTGATTTGCTACGGCTGCGACAAGCCAAAAATGAAATCAGTATTGATGACCTGTTATCCCATTCTATTTTCCGAACGGCCGAACGGCTGCGGCCAGTTGTTGTGATTATACCTTCGCGCAGCGGCGCGACAGCGTGCCGAATCACCCGTTTTCGGCTGCCACAATGGATTTTAGCACCCAGTATGCAAGGAAAAAGCTGCCAACGCCTGCAATTTTCATATGGTGTTTTGCCAATTGAAGTGCCTGCAAAAGAGCCGAATTGGAGTCGTTTCAGCCGTCAACTCCCCGCTCGTTTTGGCTTGAATAGTGGCCTAGTGATGTTGATAGAGGGGGCTGGCACCTTAGAATATAAAGATACCAAACGTATTGACATCATTCAATTAACCGCGGAGGAAAATGACTGAGAACAGAAGACGAATGGCATGACCAATTAAAACAGTCCTTCGTCTTTGGCCCTCCGTCAACACATCATGAAAACAGCTATATTTTCAACCAAAGGATATGACAAGGAATCGTTTGAAAAGACCAATGTTGCTTTTGGGCATGAGTTGACTTTTTACGAACCAAAATTGACACCAGATACGGCCGTACTGGCCGCCGGTTACGAGGCTGTTTGTGTTTTTGTTAATGATCAAATAGATCATGCCACCCTCACCCAATTAGCAGCAGGTGGCACGCGTATCATCGCCACGCGCAGCGCCGGTTACAACCAGATCGATTTACAAGCAGCCGAAGAATTGGGGCTGGCTGTCGTGCGTGTGCCCGCCTATTCACCCAATGCCGTCTCTGAATTTACAGTCGGCCTCATTTTGACATTAGGGCGCCAAATTCACCGCGCCTATAACCGTGTGCGCGATAATAATTTTGAGTTGGATGGCTTGCAAGGCTTCGAACTGTACAACAAAACCATCGGCGTATTTGGCACCGGGCGCATTGGCGTTTCTGTATTACGCAATTTGTCCGGTTTTGGCGCACGACTTTTGGCCTATGACATCTATCGCAATCCAGAAGCAGAAGCGCTTGCTACTTACATCGATGATCCAATTGTTATGGCCAGCCAATGTGACATCATCACCCTGCATCTGCCCTTGACCCCCGAAACCCACCATATCATCAATGCTGACTCTATCCCCCATCTGAAAGATGGCGTTTTCATTGTCAATACGAGTCGTGGTGCCTTGTTGGATACATTGCCTGTTATTGAAGGATTGAAATCGGGCAAGATCGGCTATTTAGCGATTGACGTGTATGAGATCGAAAGTGATCTTTTTTTCCAAGATTTGTCTAATGAGGTTGTGACCGATGATGCGTTTTCACGCCTGCTCACTTTCCCCAATGTGATTGTCACTGGCCATCAAGCTTTCCTAACCAATCGCGCCTTACAAAATATCGCCGAGACAACCCTGCAAAACCTGACCGAGTTTGCAGAAACAGGTCAATGCGAAAATATAGTTTTGTATGCAAATATTCAAGGGGCTTAACAGCTAAGATTGCATATAACAAAACCTTGCTGACACGGATTAAATACCCTGTTGCGGAAGTTTTTAGAAGTTCAACTTTTGGATTATCCAGTGATTGCCAAGATCAAAAAAGTTGAACTTCTTTAGTAACGCTGTATTAAATAAAGTGTAACAAAAGGGCGTGGTTCAGACTCTGCATGATTTGCTTTACAATTGGAGACTACAGCGAATGAAGAAAGGAACGAATTTACTCGACTGGTTCAATTCGTTTATTTCCAAATTCGTTGTAGTCATTTGTAAAGATGAAAAG
>CAYGMR010000162.1:0-10970 GCA_964350725.1 uncultured Ardenticatenaceae bacterium
CAAGTGGATATTCGGCAAAGGCACGTTCCAACGCCAACATTTCGCGCGAACGCCCCACAAAGCCATACTGCGGTGGTGCAGGCAATGCCGCCGGTGACGCGCCCTGCACCTGTACACTGGCTCCCTGAGCCTGTCCCCCAGCCGAACCCTGCGCTTGGGCCGAACCCTGAGCTTGTCGAAGGGTGGCTCCTGTCAGCGCTGCCGCCGCCGCGCTGGGCGTCAAGGCCGCATCCCAATTTGCCAGTGGGCGTTGCTCCCGTGCTGCCGCCACAACCGCAGGCAGCGCATTCTGCCGTTCGGCCAATTCCACCAACGACAACGCCTTGGCCGCGTTGCCATCTCCCGCCAAATCATCATACTGGACGCCCAGCGTATGGCATAGTTCACGCAGTTCATCTTTGTTAAACAGCGTTTGCAGCAGCTTGACCACCTGCGGATAGGTCTGGCGCGTGGGGATAATCACGGCCGTTTCAGCGGCCGTTGCGTCCGTGGCAAAAATGATTGGGTCGTCGCTCTGTTGGTAGAGCGCGGGCAAAAACCAATCTTGCAAACGCACAGTCTCTTCAATCAGATCGCCATCGGCATTGCGCCGGGTGATGGCGTGGCGATCCACATCTTGCAGCAGGGCAAAGCGACCTTCGTCCACCGCCTGGGCCACCGTCAGCCCCGCTGCCAATGCCGCATAAAAGGCGCTGACAAATTTATGTGCGGCTACCACCAGCACCGAGTAGTTCATCGCCAACACACTGCCCACGCCAGCCCGAATCAAACGGGCCGCGACGCTGGCATACGGGTTGGTTTCCTGCTGCATGGCGCTTTGGCAGGCACTGAGCACCATCAAAGGCACATTGGCGCGCTGCAACAGCGTGCCCAGCCGGTTGGCATCTACCAGATCGTATGTATGCTTTTTCTTTTCAAACAGCAAATAGCCCAACCCCTGCTTTGGGTCATAAACGCCATGCCCATCAAAATGGACGATGTGGACGCGCGGCTTTTGGCGGTCACGCAGACGGTCGGTCAATGCTTTGAGCGTGGGCGGGTAGAGAAATTCGACTTCCACCAGAGCGCCTAACCCGGCGGTCGCATCCAGTAAGGCGACGGCATCGGCACGCGGGTCAATAAAACCGACACCATCGGGGCGTGCAATCAAAACCAGGATGCGCACGGGCGGTTTCACAGGGGAGAGTGGGCGTGTGGTCGTCTTTTGCATACGGCGGCGCAGACCAATGCCAGCGGCAAAGAGATGGCCGGCTTCGTCGGCGAGCAGTTCCCACGGCAGGCGCAAAACGCGCGGATCCGTGGCGTCCAGCGTGATGATTTTGCCGTTGTCATTTGTGGTGTCGGAGGCATCGGCAAACTGCCGCCAGATGTTGTTGGCTTCTCTGGGGTCGGTCAGGCTGTGCAGCAGGGCGCGTCCCCATCCCTCCAATTGGCTTTCGATACGCGCGGCACGCTGGTAATCGGGGCCGGTCGGCCATTTAGAAAATTCTTCCAGATACCAATGAATCTCTTTCAGATCATCGTCGCTGAGCGGCGGCGCAAAGGGCAGCGCGTCGGTGTAGGTGCCGGTTTCGACATTGCGCAGGGTGAAATGGATGTCGCTGTTGGGGTCAGCCGTGTGGTTGGATTGAAAGCGGATGGCTAATTCTGGCATGGCCTGCTCCTCAAAAAACTTGGTAAACTGTAAGTAAATCGAAAATCTGCCACGAATTGGATGCTTGTTGGCGTGCAACTAGTGGCGAAAAGCTGGATCTACTGAAACTGGTAGCATCAAGCGATATTGTAACACAGGCTGTAGCGGAGTACAGGAAGAAACCTGATCTTTTTGGTCTGGTGAGATGCGGTGACAACAGGTATCTTAACCGCGCATTCAAATGCGCGGCTAAAGTGTGAAACCGGTTGAAACCGGTTGGCTGGTTGGCAACGGCCGTTTTTGTCTATTTCAATATTTATTCGTGCTTAGTGCGTTTTAACGCACTTTCCCCACTAGCTGTGGATTTGAATCCACAGAAAGGAGACGATATTATGTCAAATAATAATCAACAGTTTATTCGTGTAGCGAATTTGGAGGCGTTAACGGCCGTTACCCGCAAAACAGTGCAAGCCAACGGCCACACCATCGCACTGTTTGCGCATAATGGGCGTGTGTTTGCCGTCGACAATCGCTGCCCGCACATGGGCTTTCCGCTGGAGCAGGGCAGTGTGAAAGATGGCATTTTGACCTGTCATTGGCACCATGCGCGTTTTGACCTGGAAAGCGGCGGCACTTTTGACCCGTGGGCTGATGATGTGCGCTGTTTCGCCGTCGAAATTCGGGATGGTGACGTGTGGGTGGACACGGCCACTTATCTGGACCCGCGTGAGTACCAACGCGGCCGTTTACAAGTGGGTTTGCAGCGCAATATCCGCCTGGTGACGGCTAAAGCGGTGTTGACCTTGCTGGATGGCGGCGGTGACCCGGTTGAGCCATTGCGTGCAGGGCTTGAGTTTGGCGCTACCTATCGCTGGCAAGGCTGGGGGCAAGGATTGACAATCCTGACCTGCTTGATAAATATGCTGCCGCATTTAGACATGGAGGATCGACCACTTGCGTTGTATCAGGGTTTAACGGCCGTTTCCTCCGAAGTTAATGGCGCGGCACCCCGTTTTGGCATACGGCCGTTGCCCAACACAAACGCCGACATCCCCACACTCAAACGCTGGCTGCGTCAATTCATCGAAGTGCGTGATGCCGAAGGAGCCGAACGCTGTGTCGTGTCTGCTATCCGTGCCGGTGCCGACGACCGCCAGATGGCCGACATGCTTTTTGCCGCTGTCACCGATCATCGCTACATCCAAATTGGGCACGTGGCCGATTTCACCAACAAAGCGTTTGAAGCACTTGACATTGCTGGCTGGGATTTGGCCGAGCCGGTGTTGACCAGCCTCGTGCGCAGTTTTGCAGACGCTGACCGCATGGAAGAATCGAATGCATGGCGCAATCCAATTGATTTGGTGGCGTTAGTGGAAGCCGCATTTGAAAGCTTGCCTGCGGTGGTTGCAGAAGGCAAAAATCAATATGTGGGGATGTGGAACGGCCGTGACGCGCTCGTTACCACCTTATTGGCTGATGATCCCCAAGCTTCTGTATCGGCGCTGTTGGTGGCGTTGTCGCTAGGGGTCAGTTTTGTTGAGGTGGCAGCGGCCGTTTCCTATGCAGCCGCCTTGCGCATTGCCCAATTCCACACCAGCAATGAATTTGGCGATTGGGACACCGCCCTGCATACCTTCACATTTGCCAATGCGATTGAGCAGGGATTGCGGCGCGCCCCCTCGCTCGAACTGCTGCGCGGCGTTTTTGATGCTGCCATGAGCATTTACCTAGATCGTTTCCTTAACATACCGGCGGCAAGGTTGCCCCAGCCCGCTGGCAAACAAGCTGATTCCGCACAAATGTTAGCCGCCATGCCCACCTTGTTAGACAAACAGCAGCAAGTTAATCAGGCTGGCGGTTTGGTTGCCGATTATCTGAGTGCAAATGGTGATCCGCAGAGATTATTGGCTATGCTGGGGCATTTATTGCTGCGTGAAGACCGCGATTTCCATACGATTCAAACGGTTGAAGCGGCTTTCAAGCAGTATCATTTGTTGGGTGCGTCTCCCCAGGCGGTTAATGTGTTGGTCGCCGCCGCCCGCTATCTGGCTGTTCATGCCCCCACTGTGCGTGCTCAGGGGCAGACCTATCAAATCGCCCAGCGCCTGCACCGAGGCGATCATCTCTTTACCGAGTAGGTAAACTTTGTAATTGCTGCCGCAGGGCGAAGCGTCGGAGGCACGACCATTGATTCACTGGGAAGCCTCCGCTATACTTGGCGGCTATGAAAGCAAAACAAGAAATTAATGCGCTCATTTTTGATTTTGATGGGCTGATAGTCGATACAGAAACGACAGATTTTGCGGCGTGGCAGCAAACATTTGCTGCGTATGATGCCACGTTCCCGCGTGATGTGTGGGATCAAATCGTCGGCACACACTGGCCGTTTGATCCTTTGGATTTGTTAGCAGAACAGATCGGACAGGCGGTGGACAAAACGGCCGTTTCTGCGCAGCGTCGCCAAATTGAAGCAGAATTATTAGCGGCACAACCGATTTTGCCCGGTGTGTTGGAGACACTCACCCAGGCCCGTGAACTGGGTCTGAAAATTGGCCTGGCCTCCAGTTCCAAACATGCTTGGGTGGATCCGCATTTAGAACGCCTGGGGTTGGCAGATTGGTTTGAGGTGGTGTGTTGTAGTGATGATGTCGACGGCCGTACCAAACCTGATGCGGCCGTTTATCAAGCCGCAGTTGGGAGCTTAGGCGTTACGCCACGCAATGCACTGGCGCTAGAGGATTCCCCCAATGGCGCTTTAGCTGCGCGTCGCGCCGGGCTTGCCTGTGTGGTTATCCCCAATAACATGACTGCTCATTTGGATTTTAGCGCCGCAGCTCCCCACATGCGCCTAGATTCATTAGCTGACTTGACTCTCGTGCAGCTGTTGGCTGAGCTGCCAGCGCGGGCGTTGGCGACATGAGCGGTGAAAATAACAAAACCAATGCCGACCGCATTCGCGATTTTCATGCGGGTGCGGGGTTCCCCTTTCCGCCAACGCCGGTTGTGCCAGCAACAAGTATGCTGACATTACGTAAAACCTTGATTGATGAAGAATATGCCGAAGTAACGGCCGAATACAACCAAATCATCAACGCCCAGCTTGCGGGCAACAACGTTGAAATCACTGACCTTGTGCATGAATTAGCCGATTTGTTGTATGTAACCTATGGGGCAATTTTGGCTTGTGGAGTGGACGCCGATGCGGTTTTTGCCGAGGTACACCGCGCCAATATGCAAAAATTGGACGGGCCGCGCCGTGCCGATGGCAAATTGCTTAAGCCGCCGGGTTGGCAGCCAGCGGATGTAGCTAAAGTCATTTCAGAACTTAAAAGTGGAGACTACAACGAATTAGGGAACAAACGAATTAAGCCAGTCGAGTAAATTCGTTCCTTCCTAAACCTGTGCTGAGCTTGTCGAAGTATTCGCTGTAGTCTCCAATTGTAAAGCAAATTATGCAGACTCTGAACCACGCCGTTTTTTCTCAAATTCGTTGTACTCATTTGTGAATATGATTTTGGGGCAATCCTCCGGGAGGTTCCATCCACGGTCTGGGTATTGGTTTAAACCTCCCGGAGGCTTTTCTCTTTTGCTTGGATAAACTGATTGGGTTATTCGTAACGTAACGCTTCAATCGGGCGTAAGCTGGCGGCACGCCAGGCGGGATAGATGCCGAAGATCAAGCCAACGGCCGTTGCAAAACCAGTCGCCAGCAAGACATTGTTCAGCGCGACGACAGTGGTTACATCGAGTGCTTGACCGGCGGCTTGCGCGATCAACCAGCCCAAGAAAATGCCAATGGCACCCCCGATAATGCTCAACAGCACCGATTCAAGCAGGAACTGTACCATAATATCCCGTTTTAAGGCCCCAATCGCTTTGCGGATGCCGATTTCGCGGGTGCGCTCGGTGACGCTCACCAGCATGATGTTCATGATGCCGATGCCGCCAACCAGCAGCGATATGCCGGCGATCGCGCCCAAGAAGGCGGTTAACGTCGCTGTCACCGTGCTGAAGGTATCGAGCAAGTCCGTTTGGCTAAAGATGGTGAAATCGTCGTCAGCGGCGTAGGCGATGCCATGTTGGTTGCGTAAGGTTTCGGTGATTTGCTCAACGGCCGTATCTGTCAATTCCTCACTCACAGCTTGCACCGTGATAGCCGAAACTGCATACTCCCCTGTGCGTGTACGCGTCGGGAAAAGGCGGCTTTGTGCAGTGGTGATTGGTACATAGACTGAATTATCTGTGTTTGCAAATGCGCTGCCCGACTCTTCCAAAACCCCGACTACTTCATAATTTGCGCCATTAATCTTGATTGATTTGCCCACAGCATACTCTTCAGGAAACAGATCTGTGGCGACGCCATCACCAATGACGACCACACGCGCACGTGTATCAATATCATTTTGGTTGAGACCATCACCCGCTTGAAATTCACCCAGATTGTTGACATCCATATAGTTGGCGGTTATGCCCGAAACTGTGGAATTGGCGGAGCGACCTTTATAAACAATTTCCATGCCGCCATTTATTGCGCCTGAAACAGCCTCAACCGCTGAGGCATTCAGAGGATCGGCCAACGCATCCATATCTGCATTGCTCAGCGCAGGATAGCCGCCGCTGTTATCCGAATCGGTTGTGATCGTGATTAGATTGGTACCAAATGATGTGATTTCACCTGTGATGTCAGCGGTTACACCATTGCCAATCGACATCAAGGCGATTACGGCGGCGACGCCGATAATGACACCTAACATGGTTAAAACGGCGCGTAGTTTGTTGGCTAACAGACTGTCTAATGCAGTGAAAAAGCTTTCTGTAAAATTCATTTTATGCCCCTTCCACAATTAATCCGTCACGAATCCAAATCTCGCGTTCAGCATGTTGGGCGATTTCTGGATCGTGGGTAATCATGATGATCGTGATACCTTTTTCATTGTGTAGCTGATGGAAAATCTCCAGAATTTCTTCGCCAGTGACTGTATCTAAAGCGCCAGTCGGTTCGTCGGCGAGGATGATGCTGGGATCATTGGCGAGTGCGCGTGCAATTGCGACGCGCTGCTGCTGACCACCTGACAGTTCATCTGGTTTGTGATCCATACGATCTCCCAAGCCCACCGCTTGCAGTGCTTCGGCGGCGCGTTTTTCGCGCTCGCCACGGCTGAATCCGCCATACATGAGCGGCAGTGACACCTGTTTGAGTGCGGTTGTGCGCGGCAGCAGGTTGAACTGCTGGAACACAAAGCCAATACGTTTATTGCGAATGCGCGCCTGTTCATTGTCGCTCATATCACTAACATCAATGCCATCCAGCTTATAGGTGCCATCAGTAGGGGCATCCAGACAGCCGATCACATTCATGAGCGTGCTTTTGCCGGAGCCAGACGGTCCCATAATGGCGACGAATTCACCTTCTTTTATTTGTAAATCTATGCCGCGCAGCGCGTGGACTTGTTGGAGACCCATCTCATAGGTCTTCGTGAGATTGTGCATTTCGATTGTTGTTGTCATAATTTTATCCGCCAAAGGGGCCACCCTCGTTATTGTTGTCACGTGGACCGTTGCCGCCCTCACTGCCAGGGCCAAATTGGATTTCTAAAGGTCCAATATTCCCTACGATCACTTGGTCGCCTGCTTCTAAGCCACTGATGATTTGGGTGTATTGATTGTCACGCAGGCCAATTGTCACAGGGGTTTCGGTGATGGTTTGGTTGCCCTCGGCGTCGATTTCAACCAGGTTTACGCTGTAGGTGCCGGCGGTTCTATCCGCGTTGATGGCGGCGTTGGGAATCAAGAGCACATCTTCGCGATTGCTGGTAATTAAATCGGCGTTGGCTGTCATGCCAACTAGAACCGGTAGATTGGTTGCGTCTAAACTCAGATTGACCGCATAGGTAACCAATGCGCTGTTGTCCTGGTTCGCTTTGGGTGCAATGGCAATAATGGCCCCGTCGATTTCGACATCTGGCCATGATTCTAGTGTGACGACGGCTGGTTGGCCGACGCTCATTTCAGCAAGGTCTACTTCGTCCACATCCAAGACCACTTCGAGGCTGTCATTATTGACTAGTTCGATGAGGGTGCCATTTGCTTGTTCGCCAGGACTGACGTTTACGGCCGTTACTGTGCCATCAAAAGGAGCTGTCAAAATCGCGTTGGCAAGATTGTTTTGCGCACGTTCTAAGCTAATGCGTGCATTTTCGACTTGTAACTCGCTCAGGGCAATTTGTGCATCCGTGGGACCGCGCATTAATCTGTCCAGATTGGCCTTAGCCTGGGCAAGGTTGGCTTCAGCAGCGGCGATGTCGGCTTCCGAAGGGCCGACCAACAATTGATCGAGCTGCGCTTGCGCTGCATCGCGTGAGGCTGTGGCCGCGGCTAAGCTTGCTTGCGAGCTGGAGATTGTGTTGGCATCACCGTTAACCAGGTCGTCATACTTTTGCTGGGCGGCGGCCAAATCCGCATTGGCTTGCACGGCTTGCACGCGCGCGCTGTATTCGATATCAGCCAGGTCATCTTCAGCCAGATATTTATTGGGTTCAGTCACCAGGATTCTTGTGTGTTGTTCGGCGGCGGAGGTGGCTGCTTGCTGTGCCAACTGTAATTCCAATTCGGCTGCTTGGATTTCGGCCTCTGTGGGCGCGGCACGGTTGGCATCAAAACGGGCATAAGCGGCGGCGATGTCGCCATTGGCGGCACGCACATTGGCTTCAGCGGCGGCGATGTCGGCTTCGCTGGGACCATCAAGCAAATCATCAAGTTGGGCTTGTGCACTAGCAACGGCCGCTTCTGAAGCAGCGCGATCAGCATCCGTGGGCGGTGCTAATAATGTTGCCAAATTTGCTTCTTGAATGGCTAAGGTTTGTTGGGCATTGAGGACGGCGCGTTCAAGTTCGGCCGTGTCTAATTTCACCAACACGTCTCCGGCTTGCACCTCCGCGCCAATACGTACAGGCACTTCGGCAACTTCGCCTGACATCATGAGCGCCAATTGGGCCGCTTGTTGCGCGTCGATTGTGCCGCTGGCGGCAGCACTGCCAGATAAATCACCTACAAAGGCGGTGACGATGTCGCCACTTTCAGCTTGTGCTGTTGGATTGGCATTACGTGAGTTTAGGAAAAGAATGGCGATAATGGCAACGACCAAGACGCCGCCTCCAATAAATATCCATTTTTTGTTGTTTTTTATTTTTTGCATGTGTTTACCTTAGAAATAGGGTTGCAGGGTTAAAGAGTCTTTGACCTTGTCACCTTAGTTATCACTTTCATCTTGATCCGGAGGGCCAAAGTTGATGGTCGGAATGTTGCTGCTAACTAAAACGACATCACCGGCGGTGAGGCCGTCAAGTATTTCTGTGAATTCGTTGTCTCGCAGGCCGATGGTGACCGGGACTTCTTCCTGTGTGTCACCATTAATCACGGTGACGCTGTAGGTGCCGGCGGTGCGGTCGGCGTTGATGGCTTGATTGGGAACCAGCAAGACATCTTTTTTGTCTGCGGTGATCAAATCTGCGTTGGCGGTCATGCCCACACGAATGGGCAAGGCACTCTCGGCCAAACTGAGCCGTGCTTCGTAGGTGACAAGAGCACTGCTGGGATTGTTTTTGGCGCTAGGGGCGATGGACAAGACTTCACTCTCGATTTCGACATCTGGCCAGGTTTCAAGGGTGATAACGGCCGTTTGTCCGGGTGTCAAGGTGCCAATATCGACTTCATCCACTTCTAAGACAACCTCGAGACTATTGTTGTCGATTATTTCAACCACAACACCACTTGCTATTTCCCCTGCGTTGACGTAAACGGCCGTAATGACCCCATCAAAAGGGGCAACAATCGTTGCCTGTGCCAGTGCATTTTCAGCATCTGCCAGGTTCAAACGGGCTTGTTCAACTTCCGCTTCGGCGATGGCGATCTCTTGCTCGGTGGGACCATCGACCAGATCTGCTAAGGTGGCCTGGGCTTGGGCTAGTTGTGAATCAGTGTTGGCGATTTGTACGGCCGTTGCGCCTGCGAGTAATTTGTCTAGACTCGATTGACTGCTGTCAGCACGCGCATTGGCAGATGCCAGACTGCCTTGGGCTGCACCGAGCTGTCCAGAATCAGGACCAGCGCGTAAAGCATCAAGTTGTGCTTGTGCCGCTGCAACTGCTTGATTGGCTGATTGCAACGCATTGTCGGTCGCTTGATTGGTTTCTTTTTCATTGGCTTCGCGTGCGCTTTTTTGTTGTAGCTGCGCGGCCAACAGTGCAGCTTCAGCCGCTACGATCTGGGATTCACTAACAGAGTCGTTGACACCGGCTAAATCGGCTGACGATGCCCATAATTGCGCTTCTGATGCACGCAGATTGGCTTCGGCGGCCGCGATTTCTTCGGGTGTTGCACCCGCTAAAAGATCGTTAAGTGTGGCTTGGGCACTGGCCACGGCCGTTTCTGCAGCTAATAAGTCGGCGGCTTCCGGTTCTTTTAACAAATCAGCCAGACTTGCTTCTTTCACCAATAAATTTTGGCGTGCCATCTCTGCATTCAATGTCAGATCGGCCGTATCGAGTTGGACGAGTAAATCGCCAGTTTGGACTTCATCCCCATTGCGTACAAATACCTCAGTGACACGTGCTGGCGTTTTGGCTGAAAGCGCAGCCTCGTGACTCGCTTCGACTTGTCCGCTGGCAGTTGCACTGGCTGCGAGTTCACCGATGAAAGCAACGGCCGTTGCTTCTGTGGCATCTGTGTTGGCTTGCTGCGGTCCGCCGCAAGCGGCGCTCACCATAATAAAAATGGCCAACACAGCAATGACGCTTATTTTTGACCAAGATTGTCTGTTTTTGAACATATTTTTTGTCCTTGTTACACGGGAATCCAATTTATTGGATACCCTCACTTAAATCGAATTCTATTTTGCGTATACCAGCTTTCATGAGTTAAAGATTGAAGATGGCACGCAGATTTTGTTGATATCAGAATGGATTTTAAGAAAAAAATATGGAGAACTTGTGGAGGATGCCTGTAGATTATGGTGTCGATTAGTTAAGGCTATTCCCAATAATAGATGATCTAGCTGATCCTACGAAGGAATAGACTAGCCAATGCCAAAACGACCCATTTCTGGGATCATTATTTTCTTGCATTGGCCTAAATAAAAAAACGCCTTTGATTTTTATGGTCAAAGGCGTTTTATGATTGAGTGCAGTTTATTTAATCAAAGAAACTGAGGAAATTATGTAAACTATTCAAAAAGTTGTTTCTTGGTTCTTGCCGAGGCCCATTGCCACCACGATCCGACCGGTCTCTTTGTGGTGGCGGTTGGTTTAAGCCTGGATTGGGTGTTAGGTTCGGGTTTGTT
>CAYGMR010000163.1:0-10851 GCA_964350725.1 uncultured Ardenticatenaceae bacterium
ACGGCTGAAGCCGTCACTACAAACCAACGTGTTATTTATGCCCACATGTACTAGTTATCAACTACTGCCGCGCCATCGCGACCTTGTAGCGTTCCTCAGGTGTGATCAAGTGATCCAGATCTTCAGCATTCTTATCGATGTCAAGCTGCACCCAATTCACAATACCGCTGAAGGCATTGTTTTTCGCTCCATAGTCCGGCGAAACAGGCGAGCCTGCGTCACTACCAACGTCGCAGGTATCGGTACCGAAAATCATCGGTACCGTCATATCCACGCGACCTTCGCCATCTTTTTGGCCGTCCACATACAAAGAGACGCTGCCTCCCTTGGCCAGGCCACCGCCATCATAGGTGAACTCCATGCGTACCTGATGCTTGCCGGCGGGGATTGCCTGCTGGCTCTCTGCAAAGTAGTGGTTGATACCGAAGAAATTATAGCAGTGCTTCAGTTTGCCGTCTTTGGCGTAGAGGCTCCAGCCGCCGATGCCAGCGCCGAGGGCAATGATGACCCCGCTTGCGCCAGATTCTGGCACCTCGATCTCGGCCGTCACCGCATACGACTTATTATGCATCTGGAGCATCGCATTTTCAGGCAACCGAGACATACCTCCAAACAGCATCTGTGATTTCCCTTTAATCAACTGCGGTCGCCCGGCAATATCCGCATTAAAGCGCTCAAAGGATCGATCATCCAGTGGAATAACATTGTATTTGGTCGCCTCGATCAGGAATAAACGCTGTAGATGGGCGAGCTTATCCGGATGTTCCTTTGCCAGGTCCTTCGACTGCGTCCAGTCCGTGTTCGTATCGTACAACTCCCAGACATCATCATCAAAGGCGCGATCATAAGCACCGACCCAGGGCACGTTGTGCCGGGTCACGGCCGTCCACCCCTTGTGATAGATGCCGCGATTGCAAAACATCTCGAAATATTGGGTCTCATGCCGTTCGCCCGCCTGAGGATCGTCAAAGGCATACAACATGCTGACGCCTTCGTATGGTGCTTGCTGGCTGCTGTTCACAATCGTCGGCGCAGGAATTCCCGCCGCCTCGAGAACCGTCGGGGCGATATCGATGACGTGAGCAAACTGGGATCGAACCTCACCCTTTGCCTGAATACCTTGCGGCCAATGTACGATGGTACCGTTGCGAGTACCGCCCCAATGTGAAGCGACCTGCTTGGTCCATTGATAGGGTGTATCCATAGCATGCGCCCAGCCCACGGCGTAATGGTTAGAAGCCTCTGGCCCGCCGAAATCGTCGATCTTACTCATCAGGAATTCGGGAGTCTCGATGGTACCCATCCCATTGAGCACAGCAATCTCGTTAAAGCAGCCGTTCAACGTTCCTTCCGCAGAAGCGCCATTGTCACCAATAATGTAGTAGATCAATGTATCGTCGAGGACTTCTAGGTTTTCCAGGGTATCGATCAGCCGCCCAATGTTGTGATCAGTATGCTCCAAGAACCCGGCATAGGTCTCCATCTCGCGGGTAAGAATGGGTTTGAGCTCCGCAGGCATATCATCATAGGCGGGAATTTCCTCAGGCCGTTTAGTAAGGACGGCATCGGCGGGGATCACACCCAGTTCCTTCTGGCGTTCAAAGGTCTCTTCGCGCAGCTTGTCCCAGCCAGCGTCGAATTTACCCTTGTATTTGTCGATCCATTGCTTCGGAACGTGGTGCGGGGCATGAGTGGCACCAGGCGCGTAATACATGAAGAAGGGTTTGTCAGCCATGAGCGCTTTTTGTTGGCGCACCCAGGCTATCGCTTTGTTCGTCATATCCTCGGTGAAGTGGTATCCCTCTTCGGGCGTTTTATTTGGTTCCAGCGCTGTTGTGCCCTCGTAAATGCCTGGATAGTATTGGTCAGCTTCGCCACCGATGAATCCGTAGAAGTACTCGAACCCGCCGCCGCCGGTTGGCCAGGCATCGAATGGCCCTAACGGGCTGGACTGCCAGGGCGGTACCTCATGGCATTTGCCGAATTGTGCTGTGGAATATCCGTTGAGCTTAAGTGTCATGGCAAGCGGCGCTTTATCTTTGGGCAGTACCGCAGTATAGCCGGGTGCTGAGGTCGCCATCTCGGTAATGCCGCCCATGTTGACTGAATGGTGATTGCGTCCAGTCAACAGCGCCTGGCGTGTAGGCGCACACAGCGCGGTCGTGTGGAAGCGATTAAGCTTTAAACCGCTATTTGCCAACCGCTCAGCCGTCGGGGTGTTAATGGGACCGCCAAAGGCACTGCTGGCCCCAAAACCGACATCGTCCAACAGGATGATCAGCACGTTGGGTGCACCTTGCGGGGGGCGAATATCGCGGATGGGCGGAAACTTGGTTTCCGGATCCTTGGCATCATAGGTGGTTAAACCTACATGTTTCACATCCGGGATGGGTAGAATTGACCGCTGAATACTATTTTGTGGGCTCATGATTATTCTCCTTGAATCTAAGTTTACTCTAGTTCGGCCAAATAAGCTGCAACGGCCGTTTCTACCGTTGCATAAAAATGTTCAGCCGGAATATCATCGGTTAAGCCACCCCGTTCCATTACTTGCATCACATTGGTTTTGATGCGTGCAAAACGCAGTTCCACGCCAGATTGAGCCAATTGATCTTGGAATTCGTCCAGAGTAAATACGGCCGTTGCGTCAATAGCATTCATCGATTCGCCATCAAGCAGCACAACTTTGGGTGGTGGTTCTGTGGCGGCGATAGCCCGGCGTACGGCCGTTACAAAGTCGTGGGCATTGGCAAAGAAAAGGCTACCATCAAAACGCAAGATAAGTAGACCGGGATAGGTTTCCCCTTCTGGATAATTTTTGATGCTGCGAAAAACGGCCGTTTCTGGCACTTTGCCTAATACGGTTGTAGACCGTTGTTTCGTCCCCACTAACAACACAACCAAACCAAGGAATGCGGCGATCAATAAACCTTCCAAAAGGCCAAAAGCCAAGACACCAACCATGGCGACGACGGCCGTTATAAAATCCAGGTTTGTGATATTGCGATACTTACTTATCTTCCTAAAGTTGATATTTTTCCACACGGCATGGATAACGATCGCACCTAAAGTGGCTTCAGGTAGATTGTAGAAGAGTCCGGTGAGGGCAACGGCCGTTATCAAAATAGCCACAGCCGCGATCAAAGAGACCATCTGTGTTTTGCCACCCGCGCCGTCCCCAGCCGCCGTGCGTGACATACTGCCATCAACAGTAAATGAACCGCTAAAGCCAGACCCGATATTGGCTGTGCCCAGCGCAATCAACTCTTGATTTGCATCGATCTCATACCCATATTTTGTGCCATAAGCCCGCGCAATCGCCACCGATTCAGCAAAAGCGACCAAGGCCACACCGACTGATCCTGGCGCGACAGCCCATAATTGCTGCCAGCCCAACGCTTCTGGGATACCAAAAGTAGGCAAGCCACCCGGAATTTCGCCCACAATATGGATGCCCAGCGCTTCAAAATTGAACAAGGTGGAGGCGATAATTGATAAAAATAAAACGACCAATGGGGCTGGCACTTTGGGTGTGTATTTATGCATCGCGAAGAGCAGTGCCAGACTAACTGAACCGACTATCAATGTGGGCACGCTCGTTTGACCCAGATGTGTGAGGAATTGAATCGTATCGGGTACAAAGCTGTAGCCTTCGGGTTCAAAACCCAATATTTTATCTAACTGGCCGACTGCAATCGAGATGGCAACGCCCACGATGAAGCCGTCTAAGACAGGTCGTGACAAAAAATCGGCCAACACACCCAGACGTAAAAAGCCGCTAATGATCAATAAAACGCCTGTGATTAAGGCGAGGGCGATTGTCAGCACAATGAATTCCGGACTGCCTGCAGCCACGCCTATGCCTGCTATCACGCTAAAGGAGAGTGCCGCAACGGCCGAACTGGGACCAACATTGAGCTGTTTGGATGTGCCTAAGATCGCATAAGCGATCAAGGCTAAGGGCGCGGCATACAAACCTGTTTCCGGCGGCATACCGGCAATGCCCGCATATGCCATTGCTTCGGGGACTAAAAGCGCCCACAAGGTGAGAGCGGCGATGATGTCCACACGCAGCCAATCCTTTTGATAGGTTGGTAGCCATTCAAGAATTGGGAAAAACGATTTGAGTGTGCGTTTTTCTTTTGGTAATGCGTCCAAAGTTGTTGTCACGTATTTTCCTTAAAAATTGTGCAACTATACAGGTGTCTCTTGACTGTCATACCCGCGAAGGCGGGTATCCATGTATGGATTCCTACCTTGTATGCTTAAGAAATGTGGAATAGTTACAAAATTATTTTCAATTTGGGAAATTATAGCAGAGTTACGCAGAAACGGCCGTTATCAATTTTGTTGATCTCTCTATAAACTGTTACTGTGCAAATGGGAGCTTGACAGGCCACCTGCTGAAAAACTGCGCTGGTTACTCTGGTTTTGAGGAAGTGATACGCAGTGGCATTTCGGAAACTGTTTCCATTTCTATACTGTCAAGTGGCATGGCCTTTTTTACACGTTTGGCATACCAATTGGTACCAGGAACGGCCGTTATCCCATGTGCAAAAATACTCAAAAGAACCGTTAGCATAACAGTGTGGTAAATTTGGGATTCCATGATCAAATCTTCTTCAAGAACGATAAAGATATAAAGAATAGAAGCGACGCCACGCGGTCCAAACCAACCCAGAAAACCAATTGTCATGGGTTTTACTTTGCTGCCGATCAGGCTGATCGCCACCGTGATTGGCCGCACCAATAACAAACTGATGAGCGCATACAGCAGCATGGTCCAGGTGAAATGTCCCATGGACAGCGGCAGCATAATCGCTCCAAACACAAGCATAAATGTGAGCAGCATCAATCCTTGAACTTCGACTTCGCTAAATTCATAGATCGCCTTTTGGGCCGCTTCTCTTTTTGTATTGGCAGCCGTCAAACCCATGCAAAATGCGGCAATAAACCCGTTACCACCGATGAGTTCGGCCAGACCATACGCTAATAAGGCCAATGCCAGAATGCCGATCTTTTGAAAATCGGTTGACATCCATTGACTGCGTTTACCCCAGGAAATGAGATAGGCCCCGAGGAAACCAACTAAAACTCCCGCCAAAATCCCCAGTGTTACCTGTAAAAAAGCAACCCCCGCCCAATAGGCGGCCGATTGTGCTTCTTCACCGGCCACGGCCAACGAAAGTGCCATCAGCAAAAAGGGCATGGCGATGCCATCGTTGAGGCCGCTTTCTACATTAAGTGTTTGGCGAATGCGCACAGGCACTTTAGGGTTGGTGACAACTGCTTGCCCCAGACTGGCATCGGTGGGCGCGAGGATGATGGCCAGGACGGCCATTTCCCAAAAAAGCGCCTGATCAAACATAAAATAAGCGATAAAAGTGCCCAATATCATCATCAAGGGCAGCCCAATCCCCAACAAGCGCAGCGGCAAACTATGGTCTTTGCGTAACTGGCGTAGGCTAATGCGCGACGCATCAGTAGATAGAACCAGAATCAGGGTGACTTCAGCGATAATGCGAATCAATTCATTATTTAGTTCAATCTCGACGATGCCTAATACGCGGCTGCTGATCAGTATGCCAATGGTTGTATAAACCATAGGCAGCGTAATGATGGTGCCTTGAATACGCTGTGAGATCGACGCGACAATGAGAATGCAGATTGAGATGATGACTAAGAGTGAATTTTCTTCCATAATAATATTTTTCCAGTGAGGTCGTTGCGTTTGTTGAACGATTTGGCAAATCGTTCTACAGGTATACGGCCGTTTCTATCTAACAACACGTTCATGACTGACCCTCCATCGTTTCGTTATAGCTGCCGGCACGATAAGCATCTAAATTACGTTGGAAACGGCCGATTAATTCATAAAGCTCAGCCGGGGGGTTTGGGGGCATTTTTGCTTCCTTTACCATAGAAGTGGCCACAAAGGTGGCCACAATTGTAGGACGATTTTGTAAATCGTCTGAGCGATTTGCAAAATCGCTCTACATTTGTTAGCCGATTTTTTATCCTTTCAAAGCACCACTCATCATCCCGCGCAAGAAATAACGCCCAAGAATAATATAAATGATCAAAGTCGGAACGGCCGCTAAGAAAGAAGCCGCCATCTGCACATTCCAGGCGATGATTTGGCTGCCCGCCATATTATTTAGCGCTACCATGACCGGCCAGTTTTCAGGACTTGTCAGTGAAACGGCAAACAAGAAATCATTCCACGAAGACGTAAACTGCCAAATAAGCACCACCACGAAGGCGGGTACTGAAATCGGCAGGAATATTCTGAAATAAGTTTGCAGCAAACTAGCACCGTCAATACGCGCAGCCTCAACCATCTCTGTTGGCACGCCTGCGTAATAACCACGAAAAATCAAGGTACAAATGGGGATGCCATAAATGATATGGGTTAGCGCCAGGGCGGAGAGGTCACCATATAAGCCTGTAAAGTTAATGAATTGTACCAGAGGAATTAAGATCGCCTGATAAGGAATAAACATGCCAAAAAGAATCAGCGGAAAAATAATGTTTGTGCCTGGAAAACGCCACTTGGTCAAAATATATCCGTTGATAGACCCAATCGCAGCTGAAATAATCGTCGTCGGAATAACCAGCTTGATTGAATTCCAAAAATGAGGGATCAACTGTTCATAAGCAGCCTGAAAATTATCAAGCGCTAACCCTTGCGGCAGCGCCCACATTGTTTTTAGGCTAACTTCTTCGAAGCCTTTAAACCCAGTGACGAGCATAATATACATTGGAATCAAGAAGAAAATGCCAAACAATAGCAGCAAGATATAGAAGAATGCGCGCATGGGGACACTATGTTGCTGGGTCATACGTCTGCCTCCTGCCGTAGCGTGTGGTAAAGATAGGGTATGACAAGAAAAGTGACAGACAAAAGCAACAAAATGCCAATCGCCGCCCCACGTCCATAAAACAGGCCATCATAAGTTGTTGTCCACATGTAAACTGAAGGCACATCCAAGGCCACCTGTTTGCCAGCGATAGCAATAATCAAGTCGAAAACCTTCAAAGAGATATGACCTAAAATAATCATGGCACTTAAAGTAACCGGGCGCAATAAAGGCAGAATGACTTTGCGGTAAATGGTTAGCTCTGAAGCGCCATCTACGCGTGCTGCCTCGCGTAGAGATTCCGGGATGGCACGCAAACCACCCAGATAAAGGGCCATTGTGTACCCAATCATTTGCCACATGGCAGGTATGGCGATAAATGCGATGCCCCATGTTGGGGTCGTGTGCCATTCATTAACAAGAAAATCAAGACCGAGGGAATCAAAAAGCAAATTTATACCGCTCATACGTGAACCTTGCGCCGGGTTCATGAGCCAACGCCAAACAACGCCGGTGACGATGAAAGAAATGGCCATCGGAAAAAGAAAAAGGTTGCGAAAAAAGCTTTCTCCGCGTAAACCTTGATCCAATAACATAGCCAATATGAGGCCAAACAAAAGACAGCCGCCCACAAATAGTAAGGTGAAAATAACCGTGTTGCGTACATCGATATGAAAGCGCGGGTCTGCTAAAAGTCCCGTATAATTACTTAAGCCTGCCCATTCGTAGTTAGGTTGTAATCCAATCCAATTGCTCAACGAAACGCGAATTGTCCAGGCGATAAAGCCATAAACAAAAATCCCCAGCGCAATGATCGATGGCGAGATAAGCAGAATGGCAATGATGGTATCTTTATCTAATCTTTTTGATTTCATAGGCTCTTTTGATAGATAGGTAAACCGCAACGAAAAAGGGTGAGCACGTTTGTGCTCACCCTTAAACTAATTTACATCTTTATTGACAAGCGCCAGATGAAGCGCAGGCCGCAACGAGTGCTTCTTGGAAACCACCGACATCGCCAGTGCCCAGGAACAGGCCCATCGCGGTATCAATTTCTGATTTCCAACTGTCGTTGGCGACAACGCCGTGGGTCAAACTGCCGACCACTGTGTTGCTGGCCCAATCGTCCATCGCTGACTGCAAGTACTCGCCATAAAGGCTGACATCGCCATCACTACGCGCTGGAATTGAACCCTTCACCGGGTTAAAGGCATCCTGACCTTCTTGTGAACCGGCAACGCTTAACCAGGCGATAGCAGCATCACGATTGGGTGCGCCAACCGGCAGCACGAAGCTGTCGGAGAGGAACTGGAAGTTGCCATCTGTACCAGGAACGGCCGTCCACACATAATCTTCTCCAGGAACCATTTCTAGTTCACGGAAGAAACCTTCCTGCCAGTCACCCATAATGTTGAAGGCTGCATCGCCATCAACCACCAACTGCCCGGCATCCTGCCAACTCAAGGCGGAGGCATCGCTGTTGGTATAGCTCAAGATTGTGTTGAAATCTTCCAAAGCCTGCGTGACATCTGCACCGCTCCAATCATTGCTGCCATCCCACAAGCCGTTGTAGGCATCGGGACCGAGCGAAGAAAGCAGGACAGTTTCGAAGAGGTGTAACGCGGTCCATTGTTCACCAAGCGACAAAGGCACAACTTCGCCAGCAGCTTGAATCGTATCCATGGCCGCAATCCATTCTTCCAGGTTGGTGGGCATCTCAACGCCCGCAGCTTCCAATACGGCCGGATTGGCCCAGAGGACATTGGCGCGATGGATATTCACGGGCACCGAGTAGATGTTGCCATCTTGGGAAATCAGGGGGATGAGGGTTTCCGGCATCACATCGAGCCAGCCATTTTCTTCATATAGGAAGTTCAATGGCTCGAGTTGGTCAGCGGCAACATAAGTGCCGATCAACTCTTGCCCGGCATGACCTTGCCAACTGTCGGGCGCATCGCCTGCTTGCAAACGTGTCGCCAAGACGGCGCGGGCGTTTGTGCCAGCACCACCAGCGACGGCCGCATTGATAAACTCAACGTCGGGATATTTTTCGGCGAATACTTCGATCATGGCATCGAGGCCAGCCGCTTCACCACCACCGGTCCACCAGGAGAAGACCTCAACAGCACCCGTCACATCAGCCATCTCTTCGACTGGGGCTTCATCTAATGCTTGTTGATCGCTTGCGCCTGCTGCAGCGGCTAAAGCTGCGGCTAAATCGTCGGCGTTGCCACCGGCTAGGTAAAGGCCCAAGGCGGTGTCGATTTCTGATTTCCAACTGTCATTGGCGACAACGCCGTGAGTTAGACTGCCGACCACATTGTTGCTAGCCCAATCGTCCATAGCTGATTGCAGGTATTCACCATACAGGCTGCGGTCACCATCGCTGCGTGCGGGGATCGAGCCTTTGACGGGATTAAAAGCATCTTGTCCGGCTTTTGAACCAGCGACAGTCAGCCAAGCGATTGCGGCTTCACGATGCGGTGCGCCGACCGGCAGCACAAAGCTGTCGGAGAGGAACTGGAAGTTGCCATCGGTACCAGGAACGGCCGCCCACACATAATCTTCGTTGGGAACCATGCCTAATTCACGGAAGAAACCTTCTTGCCAGTCACCCATCACATTGAAGGCGGCATCGCCATCAACCACCAATTGACCAGCATCTTGCCAGCTCAAGGCGGAGGCATCGCTGTTGGTGTAGCTGAGGGCTTTTTCATAATCGGCAATGGCTTGTGCCACTTCGGGGCCGGTCCAATCGTTTGAACCATCCCATAAAGCGTTGTAGGCATCGGGGCCCATAGAGGCTAAGAGAATGGTCTCAAAGAGATGCATAGCCGTCCATTGTTCACCAAGGGCCAACGGCACAACATCACCGGCAGCCTGGATCGTATCCATAGCGGCAAACCATTCAGCCAGTGTCGTCGGCATTTCGACACCGTGATCTGCCAACACTGTGGGATTGGCCCAGAGTACATTGGCGCGATGGATATTGACCGGCACGGAATAGATGTTGCCATCTTGGGACATCAAGGGAATCAATGTTTCCGGCATGACGTCGAGCCAGCCGTTTTCTTCATAAAGGAAGTTCAGCGGTTCGAGTTGGTCAGCAGCGACATAGGTTCCGATTAATTCTTGGCCGGCGTGGCCTTGCCAACTGTCGGGGGCATCGCCAGCTTGCAGACGTGTGGCCAAAACAGCGCGGGCGTTTGTGCCTGCACCACCGGCAACGGCCGCATTGATAAACTCAATGTCGGGGTATTCTTCGGCGAATACTTCGATCATCGCCTCGAGGCCGGCCGCTTCACCACCACCTGTCCACCAAGAAAAGACCTCAACGGCTTCGTCCATTGCCATCTCTTCTTCGGCCGGTGCTTCGGCTTCAGTTGATTCGGTCTCAGTTGATTCGGCGGGTGTTTCATCGGTTTCGGCCGTATCGGTTTCTTCTGGCGCTGTTTCACCACCACCACAGGCGGCGAGCAACAAGGCCAAAACTAACAGGAAAACGGGTAAAAACTTCGCTTTCTTTAACATTTCTCTCTCCTAACTCAAAATATTTCGCTAGCACTCGCGGGGAAATTTGCAGTTTGAGATGGGGAAGAGGGTAGGGTGTCTATTCCGGCAAATCAAGCAGCTCACAGTTTCTGGCGAGTGCTCGCACTAAAAATGGTAACAAAATTGCCGACACGAACATGCCAGCACCTGTACTTTAGCTTATTTGGTTAAAAAGACAACGCGAGATCAAATCGGTTGTCCGCAAAAATAATCAGCGAAAACGGCCGTATTTTAGACTAGTACATGTGGGCATAAATAACACGTTGGTTTGTAGTGACGGCTTCAGCCGTGCGTTTAACCGCTAAAGCGGCGACTACAAACTGTTGCGTTATTTCCGCCTTGTTGTAGGGCGTGTTGACATTTCACTGTTTAGACAAATTTTTCAACCACAGAGACCACAGAGAACTCAGAGTTTTCGTAGTTTTTTACTCAAATTCTC
>CAYGMR010000164.1:0-10834 GCA_964350725.1 uncultured Ardenticatenaceae bacterium
TCTTCCGGTATTGGCGCGGCACTCACCCAAAAACTCGCGCAGCAAGGCTATATTGTTGCAGCCATTGCACGACGCGATAACAAGTTACAAGAATTGTCAACAACCATAAATGCGCAAATGCCCAGCGGCATCGATCGTGTTTATCCTTATCAACATGATGTGACCGACTTTACGGCCGTTCCCCCCCTCTTCCAAGATATTGTGCGCGATATCGGCGGTTTAGACCTAATCGTCTATGTCGCTGGCACGCAACCCCAAGTCGATTTGCATGAATATAACTTTGAAAAAGATGCCGCTATGATCCAAACCAACCTATTGGGCGCAATCGCTTGGCTCAATCAAGCAGCTATGCGCTTTGAACGTGGTCGTGGCGGCCAAATCGTAGGGGTCAGTTCAATAGCAGGGGATCGGGGCCGCGTTGGCGCACCCGTCTACAATACGAGCAAAGCAGGGTTAAACACCTATCTAGAAGCTTTGCGCAATCGTCTCGCCAATCGTGGTGTGACTGTGACCACGATCAAACCCGGTTTTGTCGATACAGTGTTATTAGAAAATGCACCCAAAACCTTTTGGGTTATCTCGCCGGAAGAAGCGGCCGTTGAGATTTATAAAGCGATCCAACGCAAAAAACAAACTGTCTACATCCCTAAACGCTGGGGGTTAGTCGGCCTAATTATTCGCCATATCCCCTCGCCAATATTTAAACTGTTACGATTCTAAAAGATAAAATCAGGGAGTGGGGGATTTTGAATCCCGTAAATCTCTGACGATTCTTCGTAAAAATCAGGTGATTTCAGTATGCTAGAAGAAAAAACAATTTATCAAACTAATAATAATTCTCGTGAAACAGTACAGCCAGTTCTTCTCCCCGTCGAACATCAAGAAGTTGTCAAATCTTGGGGCGGTGCAAACGCTAATGTTAGTTATGTGTATCGACCGACAACCCTTGAAGGTTTGCAAGAAGTCTTGACAATAGCTAAAAAGAGCGGCCGTTCCATCGGATTACGTGGCGGGGGCAACAGCTACGGCGATGCAGCCATGAACGGGGAAAATATTCTACTTGACATGCGCCGGATGAACCGCGTTTTGAGTTGGGATCCCAGCAACGGCCGTGTCATCACAGAACCAGGCGTGACCATCTCACAACTTTGGCAATACGTGCTAGAGGATGGCTGGTGGCCGCCCGTGGTCACCGGCACCAGTAAAACGACGATTGGTGGTTGTGCTGCCATGAATGTACATGGCAAAAATGCGTGGCAAGTTGGGCCTATCGGCGATCACATTATTACCTTCGATATGCTGCTCACCTCTGGTGATATTATTTCGTGCAGCCGCACTGAAAATGCAGATATCTTTTATGCAGCGATTGGCGGTTTCGGCATGTTGGGGATATTTACCAGCATCACTTTACAAATGAAACGCATTTATTCCGGCAATCTACAAGTTCACACACAAGCACAAAAAAACCTGGCTGGTATGTTCGACTACTTTGATAAAAAACTTGAAAAATCAAATTACATCGTCGGCTGGATCGATGCTTTTGCCAAAGGCAGTTCTTTGGGACGCGGTGATGTCCACAGTGCCAACTATTTACCCCCGGGTGCAGACCCCGAACCACAACAAAGTTTACGCCTCGAAAATCAGCATCTGACCCCCAATATGTTTGGTGTGCTGCCACGTTCAATTATTTGGTTGGGTATGCGGCCGTTTATGAACAATGCTGGCACAGCTTTAATTAACACTGGTAAATATTTCGCGGGTCACATGGGCGGTTCCAAGACCATCGTGCAAAGTCACGCAGCTTTTCACTTTTTGCTTGATTATGTTCCTGATTGGAAAAACGCTTATGGTTCTGGCGGCTTGATTCAATATCAACCATTCATCCCCAAAGAAACCGCGCAAGATGCTTTCAAGGAGATATTGCGTCTCTGTCAACGGCGTGGCATCATCAATTACCTGACAGTTTTCAAACGCCATCGCCCTGATGACTTTTTGATGACACATGGTGTGGATGGTTTTTCATTGGCAATGGATTTTCGCATTACGGAGAAGAGTCGCTCACGTGTGGCGATGTTAGCGCGTGAATTAGACGAAATTGTGTTGGCAGCAAACGGCCGTTTCTATTTCGCCAAGGACAGCACCCTACGCCCAGAAGTAGCTGAAGCCTATCTCGGCAAAGAAACCATCGCCACATTCAAAACGCTCAAACAGCGCTGCGATCCTGATAATCTACTGGAAACAGATTTATGGCGGCGAATTTTTGGCTAAAAGTGGTGTGAATATGTCCTGCCCCCATCTTCATGAGGGCAGGCTCTGCGAAGGCAGGAATCCAAACCTATGGATACCCGCCTTCGCGGGTATGACAGGTTAAAAAATTCGCTCCTTCCCTAATTAGTTGTAGCCTTCGCTGTTGTCCTCGTCCTGCGCTTTCTTACGCGCAGCAGCCATCAACCCTTGCGCCATCACCTCAGCATCTTCGTAACGCGTAAAGTAATTGTGCTCACCTGTAAGCGTTTCTAGACGCATATGCAAGGCACGGCCGTCGCTTGCCTCATACGCCACCGTTATTTTCCGTCCTATCAAGCCGCGTACTAACTCCCAATATTCTTTTGAATAAACGGCCGTTGGTCGCAGAATGCCATCAGCATCCTCTTGGCGACCCGCCATCAAACGGCGCAAAATGACAATATATTTATCCGCTTGCGGCACAAAATCAACGACTTCCGCATCAAAAACCACACGCAGGTAATCCCCTTGTGGCAAACGCCAGGCAAACTGCAATGGAAAAGCTTCTCCGATACTGTGTTGTGCAATGGGCATAATTTTTATCAAACCGCAAGGCACGGGTAAAACAGTTTAGTTAGAAAAACCTTTTAACCCGTACCATGCACGACTCTACGTAGACAAATAAAAAGGCCGCTGTTCAAATGAACAGCGGCCCAAAGATACAATTAGTTACACTTAACGAATAGCCCACTCAGTTTTCTTATCGAACAAATGAGAAGTATTCATATCCATTACCAGGTCAATTTCATTGCCAGGTCCAACATCCATACGGGGATCAACGGTTGCCACATAATTATTCTTGCCACTCGTTACATACAAATGGAGTTCCGCACCCAACAGCTCAACCACATCCACAATACCTTTGATCGGTGCGGCTGAAATATTTGGCGGGGCATATGCTGGGGCATGGATATGCTCAGGACGCACACCCAATATGACTTCCTTGCCCGTATAATCTTTATACATATTTTTGCGTTGCTCTGGCAACATCACACGGAAATCACCTGTGTCAACGTATAGATTGCCTTCTTCACCTACTAATGTGCCGTCAAAAAAGTTCATGCTGGGGCTGCCAATAAAACCAGCCACAAAAATATTTACTGGTGAATTATACAGTTCGCGTGGTGACGCACACTGCTGCAAAGAGAGTGCATCCGGACCACCACCAGCCAATGGTAACATAACAGCAATGCGGTCACCCATTGTCATGGCTTCGACTTGGTCATGCGTCACATAAATAAAAGTTGTTTCCAGGCGTTGATGCAACTTGCTAATACTAGCGCGAGCAGTAACACGCAACTTGGCATCCAGGTTAGAGAGCGGCTCATCCATCAAAAACACGGATGGTTCACGGACAATGGCGCGACCTACAGCCACACGTTGACGCTGACCACCAGACAAAGCCTTCGGTTTACGATCAAGTAACACGCCCAAACCCAAAATATCAGCAGCTTCTTTAACCCGACGATCGATTTCATCTTTTGGAGTCTTGCGCAGTTTCAAACCAAAAGCCATGTTGTCATAGACGCTCATATGCGGATAGAGTGCATAAGATTGGAACACCATAGCAATGTCACGATCTTTGGGTGGGACATCATTGACGACTCGATCACCGATAAGGATATCGCCTTCGCTAATCTCTTCGAGACCAGCCAACATACGCAAAGCCGTGGATTTGCCACAGCCAGAAGGGCCAACAAATACGACAAACTCTTTGTCCTTAATTTCCAGATCTAAGTCTGCGATTACTTCAACATCACCAAATCGTTTGTATACGTTTCTGTAGGTTACACTTGACATATAAACACTCCTTTTCAAAAATATGAGCTATTCAGTATCCCTTCCAACTTAAAACAAATTGGCTCTATGTCGGTAGGCAATCACACATTTGGACAGCTACCTGGGCAGGCTTAGTGAAGGCATGAATAGTTACAAAAATATTGGAAATCGACTCGCGGGAATGAATCGTTACTGTATCAATTCGTAGGTAACATTTTGTACCTACATGCGGGACTATAACTGCTAATCTGAGTGATGTCAACGAAATGTCTAATTGCGTGGTGTTAAATAAACCACAAAAAAAACTTTGTTAGAAAATCGTCTCCGTTTTATGGTTTCCTGAGGGAAAATGAGGGGATTATCGTCTATCTCATTCAAAGTAATTTCCCGTTTTCACCTAAATCCAAAAGTGCTCACTTTTTCGTTTTTTTGCGCAGGAACGGGGGCACATAGGCCCCATCCAACACAGCTATGTCAAGGATGCTGGGTGGCAAATCTTCTGGCATTTGAATGGCATAGCTGTTAATCCAATTAGCAACAGTTTGATGGTTAACTTCTAATATACGGCCGATTTCACGTAAACTCACGCCCTCTTGATGTAAGCCAAAAGCCTGCAAGCGAATCTCCTCATCATAGCCACGCTCAATTGGGTTAGGCGTATAACGACAGCCACATGCTGTACAGCGAAACCGCTGGCTGCCAGCATTGGTCGAACCATCTTTTATCTGCGAATGTTTACTATGACATTGAGGACATGACATGATAATTACAAGATCGTCATTAAGATGGCAGCGATGAATAAAACAAAAGCTATCAGGAGGGGAACTAAGTTTTTTTGGAGGATAATTTCAAGTGAAGAAACGGCCGTTTCTCCCAAACTATTAACCCGCGGCAACGTATTCCCAAGCAACGCTTGCCAAAATTCATCCACTGAATCAGGTCGATTGTCAGGATGCATTTCCATCGCCCACAAAATGGCTTTGGCTACAGGGCGTGAAACATTGTCGTTTATCGCGCGTGGATCACGCAAAACACGCGGATTCAAAAAACGCGCTTTCGCATCGGGTGGTGGAAAATCGGTGAGTAGATGGTACAGGGTCGCACCCAGCGCATAAATATCGGTGCGGACATCTGTATGGCTGCCTTCTCCACCATATTGCTCAAGAGGCGTGTATAATACAGTACCACGCCCTTGCACGACCGTAATCGTACGACTATCATCAGGAGCAAGTTGCTTGACAAGACCGAAATCTACGAGTTTAATGCGGTTATCGGGTGTGAGTTTAATATTGGATGGCTTAATGTCACGGTGTAACACGGGCGGATCTTGACGATGAAGGTAGGCGATGGCGTCAATGATTTGTTCAGCCCAGGACATCACAGCAGGCTCTTCGAGAAAACGGCCGTTTTCATGACTAGCACGCAATATCTGTTGCAAATCTTTGCCCGGCACAAAATCCATGACCAGATAATCATGCCCTTCTTCGGTAAAAAAATCCGAAACTTTGGGCAAATTAGGATGGTCTAAACGCGCTAAGATACTCGCTTCTTTTAAAAATTGTTGGTGGGATTGGGTACGTATTGTTGAGGTGGCTTGTGGATCAGGCGGGACCTCTTTGATCGCACATAAACGACCAGGAAGACGTAAATCTTCCGCCCGATATACGTTCCCCATGCCCCCTTGACCAACAATTTTGGTGAGTTGGTATCGTTCGCGTAAAATAGTACCGCTTTGGTGTGCTGCTAACATTAATGTCAATTATATCAGAAGTATGAAAGTGTGTAAGGAATTATGGACGAACAACCAGTTTTAATCATGCGTGAAGGTGAACTTACCGGACAACGGTGGGTTATTAATAAAGATGAATTTATCATTGGTAGAGGTGGCGATTGTAATTTGACATTGCCAGAACGCCAAGTGTCGCGTCAACATGTGAAGATCGTGCGCACAGACGGCCGTTACATTCTGCACGATTTGGGTAGTAAAAACGGAACCCATCTGAACGGCAAGCCATTTACGGGCACAATCGCCCTGCAAGATGGAGATGAAATTCAAATTGCCCTGGCGGTGAAATTATTCTTCATCGGCACAGGGGCAACCATGCCCCTAACCTTTGATCCGCCACAGCCCGAAAAGCCACTTGTCATCGACGAGTCACGCCGCACAGTGGTCATTCGGGGCAAAGATTTATCACCCCCGCTTTCACTGGCGCAATTCCGTCTGCTCAAATTGTTATTTGATGCCAAAGGGGCTGTTTGCAGCCGCGACGAAATTGTGAATGTGGTCTGGCCAGACACCGAAGGCATTGGTGTTTCCGAACAAGCCATTGATGCGCTGGTACGCAGACTACGTGACCGCCTATTAGAAATTGACGATCACAATTATGTTGTTACCGTGCGTGGTCATGGCTTCCGCCTCGACAATCCTGTGAAATGAAGTAGGGAGAATGGAGAATTGAGTAAGTGACTCCTTGCCACCTACTGCATCCTCCTTTCTTCTTTTCCCTCTAAATCCGCGCTCGTACCAAAGCTTTCAACTCACCCACACGCACACTCAACTCCGGTTGACCGGATGATTTCACTTGCTCTTGCAATAAATCAATGATCTTCAACAAATCTTCGTTGACCATCTGTTGATTTTCATCCAAGATACGGTTTTGTTCATCCACGGTTTCAGCTCGCACCAATTGATTGATCAACTGGATTTCTGGCGGCGACTGGCTTTCAATCTGCTGCATCAAAAATTCTTGGATACGGTTTAAGGCCTGGAAGCGAACCAGGTTGTTGGTCTGTTCGGCATGACCCATTTCAGCCTGCAACACATACATGAAAGTATCATCGATCTGGCTGCTGTTGGCAGCAACGGCCGTTTCCAAATTATCCGCCGCCAAAATCGTTTCTAATGTTTGCTTTGCTGTATCCAACATTTTTTGTGATTGCTGCTGCATATCAGATTGTACTTTTAATAATTCATCACGCAGCGTGGATAAGCGTGCAACCGCTTCTTGATCGCCAGCCATATTTTGTTTATCAATTTCGGCCGTTAATCCACTAAAGAATTCATAATCCATCGCCTGAATGCCCGCCTGAATAATGGTCATCACAGTTTGCGGATCATTCTGGTTTTTGAGAACATGGCGCAGCAACACTGCTGACGAAAGACCCTCTGCCTTGGCATCACGGCTGAATGCGTGCATAGCAATATTACGTTTTTCGACTTCGCGACCAACGGCCGTTTCTGTCATCAACTTCGCCTGCAAATTCACCATCTTGATCAAACTGGCATCATCATTCATCTGCCCCGCCTGTTCAACATAGGATTTCAACATCGCAAAAAACGTATCATCAATTTCGCCAATCCGTTCTTTGATCAAATAATCTTGCACATCTGTATCCGCATTAATCAACGTGTTCAGCAATTCTGCCTGCTTCTTTTGGCGGGCGATCATCTCTTTCGTGATCCCTTCGGTCTCTAACACATTTTCCATAAAGGTCTGCATACTGAGAACATTTTGGGGTTGGAACATATAAGCGCGGCGTTGTTCAGCAGGTGTGCTATCCATGATCGCACGTGTGAGTTGCCCCACATAAGCTTCACGCTGCATCTGATCCATGGGCAATTCCTGTGGAATATAAACCATAAACAATTCATGCGCTGGATCATGATAAATCATCGCAGATGCGATTTGACCCGCTGCCCCACAACTTGGGCATTGGGCAACATTGAGCTGTCCCGAAAGTAGCATTTGTTTGAGTTCTGGCTGCCGGCCCACATCAATGATTTGATGGACTTCAGCAGCATAGCTTGTGCCACATTGGGGGCAGTTAATTTGTGTTTGCATTAAATCTCCTTGATTTGTTATTTAGTCTAATAGTTTTTATTTCACGTAGTTTTCGGAGAAGATACGGAGTTTCACTGAGATTGGGGAGATTCTGATAGTTCGAAAACCCAATTATGGGGCAAATATATGCTTGCCCACATTCATTACCTCTTTTTCTCCAATTTTCTCTGTGTATTCTCTGTGTAACTCCGTGTAATTTTCGATCTCAATCTTTGGGCAGAGAGAATGTAAAGGTGGTACCGGGAGCATTCTGTTCTTCATCACTGTTATTGTGAAACCAGATACGGCCGTTGTGGGCTTCAATAATCGCTTTGGACAAAAACAAACCCAGCCCAGTACCTTCTGTTTTGCGACTAAGTGCGTTATCCAGGCGTGCGAACTTCTGAAAAATCCGATGCTGTTCATGCGCTGGAATGCCAAGGCCTTTATCACGTACCGCCACAGTAACATGTTCAGGATGAATTTCGCCTTTAATCAAAATATCGCCGCCATCCGGTGAATATTTAATCGCATTGCTGACCAAATTATTGAGCACCTGTGTCAGGCGACGTTCATCACCGAAAATCGTGGGGAAATCCTCATCAAAATAAACCGAGATCTGATGTTTTCGGCTCTGGCGACCTAATTTTGTGGCCACACTGGCCGCGATCTTAGGCAGAAACACGTCATCGCTCAATTCCAACCGGAATGTACCCGCTTGCAAACGCGAGACCTCTAACAAGCTGTTGATTAAATCGGTCAGATTATCAGCCTCTTCTTCAATCACAATCAATGATTCTTCTAATATTTCCGGCGACCAATTGGCATCTTGCCGTCGCAGCGTGCCCGCATACCCTTTGATAATGGAAACAGGCGTTTTCAACTCATGGCTAACAACAGAAATAAATGTTTTTTGCAGCGCCTCTTCTTCGCGATAACGCGTTAAGTCACGCACATTGGCGATGATGTCTGTCATACGGCCGTTTTCATCCAACAACGGTGCATAACGCACACCTAAACTCACGCGGTCGCGCCCTTGAAAACAATCACCGCGAAGACATGTCATGTCACCTTCAACAAAAAGATGAGCAGCGCCAGGCAGTGGCCATCCATTATCTAATGCAGCATTCAAATCCGTTTCAGTTTTTAGCGAAATCCAATGAAAAATCTCATCATGATAGCGGCCAATCGCCTCCTCTGCTGACCAGCCAGTCATGTTACTCAATGCTTGATTAAACACAGTGATGCGTAAAGCAGCATCCAATATCATCACGCCATCGCCACTATATTCCAAAATCGCATCAAGACGCTGTTTTTCCTGGTTTACCTGAGCATATAGACGCGCATTCTTGACAGCAATGGCAGCTTGATTGGCAAAACTGCGCAACAAATTAACTGCGTCGTTGGCAAAATAATAATTGCCCGATTGGAATACATAAATCAATCCGGTCAATTCGCGACCACTGCTCATTGGCAAGCGAATCACTTGGGTAAAATTGATTTCGGATGAATCCGCGATCTGATGCAGGCGACGCATCAATTCGGGGAACGCTTCGCGTTCATTTTCTTCGGTATAGGGCATATCGCGCAGCAAAGGCGCAAAATGATCTACCAAATGAGCAGGGATGCCATAAACTGAGGCCACACGAAATGTACTGCTCTCCGGCTCGACAAGCGCGATCATACCGGCTTGCCCCGCCACTAATTCCACCGCCGAACGCAAAATTAGCTGCAATAAATCATGCAAATCTAATTCAGCCGTCATCGCACGACTAATTGCTAATAAATATTCTCTTTGCAGAATGCGTGCATCTACTAATGCTCTCGCCATATCTCGCTTCACTTTTTGTCGAAAATTTGTGTGATTGTACCACACGCGTATTCGACAATCTGGTTATACAAATAACCAACGAACAACTTTACTTGAGAAATCTTTGAATTACGTTAAAAGCAAAAAAACGGCCGTTTCCACTGAGAAACGGCCGTTGCTCTAATTCGTACCATTCAAGGCATAAACGACTATTTGATCCTACAACTTCACACTTTTCGGATCAACACCCGCCGCCTTAAGTGCTTTATTAAATGCTGATTTTGCTTTCGAATTAGCGATACGCGCCGCCCGTTTTTCATCTGGCGACATATCATCACTAAGTTCAGTTAACTCCGGCGGGTCAATACCCAATGCAGCCAAATCAACTGCGCCACCAGTTGTTGGTGCTGGCGCAGCTGGTGCTGCAGCGGGTGCAGGTGCTGCCGCCGCAGGTTGGGCAGCAGGTGGTGCGCCACCGGCCTTAAAGGAGACATTTCCGTTGTCATCAATTTCTACAGTCTTAGGATCTACGCCAGCTCCCTTCAACGCTTTATTAAACGCTGATTTTGCTTTAGAGTTATTGATACGTGCCTTACGGATTTCATCTGGTGCCATATCATCGGTCATCGGCATGAAGTCCGGTGGATCAATGCCTAAGGCTGCCAAATCGAGTGGCCCACTACTGGCCGTGGGGGCAGCAGCAGCCGCAACAGGTGCCGCCACAGCAGCTGGAGCTGCGCTCGCTGGCGGTGCGCCTTGCGGCCAAATAACCTTGCCATCATCATCAAATTTCACCGTTTTAGGATCAACACCAGCCGCTTTAAGTGCTTTATTAAATTGTGATTTTGCTTTGGAATTGGCAATACGTGCTTTACGTTTTTCATCTGGCGACATATCATCAGTCATCGGAATTAAAACAGGTGCTTCCACATCAATTGCTACGGGAGCAGCCGCAGCGACGGGGGCAGCAACAGCGGCGGCAACAGGTGCAGCCGTTACACCAGCAGCCTTAGCCGCCTTCATCGCTGCAGATTTTGCCTTGGAGTTAGCAATCCGTGCCTTACGTTTTTCGTCCGGCGACATCGCATCGGTGAGTTCAATGTAGGGGTAATCTTTACCTGGAACTAAGACAATCTTA
>CAYGMR010000165.1:0-10822 GCA_964350725.1 uncultured Ardenticatenaceae bacterium
CGGATGAATACCTGCGCACTGGCGACACGGGCAAGCCTGAAAAGCAATCTATCGATATGGTTTTGCTTACCCCTGAAAATGCTTGCCAGTACACCCAGTTTGCCCCTAATGGCAAAACCAGTTGTCCGTAAAAAAGTAATTATTGATATGTGAGGAATTCCTAGAGAGCGAATTCCTCACATACCTTGGTCTCTTGGTATGCATAGATACGCCGAGAGACCAAGGTTGTCCCTATAGTGGTTTTTCGAATAACAGTTTGGCTTCAGTTCAGTTTTTTGAAGAACAATAGCCGAATATCGGCTGCAATATTTAGTGGAGAGAATAAGGGAGTAAAGTATGACAACATTAGGTGTAATTGCCACAAACCGAGAGTTTTTCGCAGATCACTTGGTGGCCAACGGCCGTTTAAAAATATTGGATCGCTTGGAAGAATTAGGCATCAAGACCATTGTTGTTGATGAAGAATCAACACCATTGGGTGCTGTCGAAACCTGGAGCGATTCCCAGAAATGTGGCGCATTGTTTCGCAAACATCAAGATGAAATTGATGGAATATTGGTAACGTTGCCAAATTTTGGTAATGAACAAGGAGTCGCCGACGCTATTCGCGAATCGCGACTTAACGTACCGATATTGGTACACGCCTTCCCGGACAGCAGTAATGCCCTCACTGCTGCTAACCGACGAGATGCCTTTTGTGGCAAACTATCTGTCACCAACAATTTATACCAATATGGTATTCCCTTTAGTGTGACCGAAGCACATACATTAGATCCAGACAAGGAGGAATTTGCATCCGAAATCAACAAATTCGCCGCCATCTGTCGTACTGTTAAAGGGCTGACCAGCGCCCGAATTGGGGCCATCGGTGCCCGCCCTGGGGCCTTCAAGACAGTACGCTACAGTGAGAAGCTTTTTGAATCGGTGGGCATGAGCGTGCAGACGCTGGATCTATCCGAGGTGTTTGGTTGGGTGCGGCGGCTTGATGATAACGACGCCAAGGTAACGGCCGAAATCGAGAGAATCAAAAGCTATGCCGCCTATGAAAATGTGCCGGCAGCATCGCTGACAAAAATTGCCAAACTATCAGTGACTATCCGTGGCTGGATGGCTGACAACGGCATTACTTCGACAGCGATTCAATGTTGGGAATCATTGCAGAAAAATTATGGGGTCAATGTCTGCACCTTAATGAGCATGATGAGTGAAGACCTGATGCCCAGTGCCTGTGAAACCGATATTGCTGGAACAGTTTCAATGTATGCGCTCACCTTAGCGAGCAGCAAACCGTCTGCGCTGGTGGACTGGAACAATAATTATGACGATGACCCGGATAAATGCATCTATTTCCACTGTGGCAATTGGGCAAAAAGCCTGGTCAAAGAAATTCGTATCAGCACAGCTGAGGTCTTGGGCACAACGTTAGGTCCTGAAAACACATGGGGAGCGACTGATGGCAGAACCCCTGCCGGGCCACTTACCTATGCACGGATCGATACAGATGATCGCAAGGGAATTATCAAAGCCTACTATGGAGAGGGTAAGACAACAAACGATCCCCTATCCCGCATCCCGGGCAATAGTGCCGTTGTAGAAGTCGCAAACTTACAAGGTCTGATGCGCTATGTTTGCAAAAACGGTTTTGCCCATCACTGCGCCATGACGGATGCTTTCGTCAGCGATGTGTTGCAAGAAGCGCTTGATTATTATCTAGGCTGGAATGTGTATTTCCACAAAGGCTAGAATATTTATTTTAGGAGGTGACTATTGATTTAAACGTTAACGCGGTGTTCTGTTATGTTTTTCTAACTTCTTAGTTTTTTGCACAAAGTCCAGAGGAGGACAAAATGAAAAAAATTATCATTTTAAGTTTATTGGTTTTGTTAATTTCCATATTTGTTAGTGCTTGTTCAAGCCCCGAAGTTGATACAGCAGCCATTGATGCGGCAAATTCCGTAGCTGCGACAGCTGAAGCCAAACTGGCAGATGCTGAGGCGGCCGCAGCAGAAGCTGAAGCCGCTGCCGAAGCGGCTGCAGCAGATGCAGATGCCAGCGCTGAAGAGATAGCAGCCGCCCAGGCTGCAGCTGAAGAAGCCATGGCCGAAGCAGAAGCGGCTCAAGCGGCTCAAGCTGAGGCTGAAGCCGCAGCAGAAGCGGCTCAATCTGCAGCAGAAGCAGCTCCGGCCGAGGAAGCTGTGATGACCGATGTAGGCACACCGCGCAACGAAACAATCATCGCCCAGACCTTCGATCGGCAATCGTCCAACCCGGATCAGCACAATTACCTGATGAGTTACGACGTCTGGCGCGGCGTTCGCGAACTCTGTATAGGCTATTTATGGGAAACTGATACGGGAACAGGCGAAACAGTTTCCGAGCTTACCACCGGACCGGCTGAAGTGTTAAATGATGAGTACACCCAGTTCAGAATTAGCTTACGTGATGACATCTTGTGGAGTGATGGCGAACCATTCACGGCCGATGACGTTATCTACACCCTTGATACCTATTTTGCTGATAAAGACAAGTTAACATATTGGGGCGTTAATAATGTCGCCAACTATGTTGCCGACTATAGCAAGGTTGATGATTACACAATCGAAGTAGAAACTGTCAATCCGGCATATAATTTTCACCAGACGCTGGGTGTGAATACTTGGGGTTCAGCCTTCAATATCGTCCCCAAACACATTTATGAACAGCAAGAGGATATCAGCCAATTCCGCAACACTTACCCGGTCTGTCTGGGTCCCTACACATTAAAAGAATTTGATCCCAACGGTTTTTGGGCTTTGTGGGAAAAACGGGATGATTGGGAGAATTCTTCCTGGGGCTGGCAAGCAGAACCGAAACCGCAGTACGTGCTTTATAAGGACTTTGGCACTGAAGAAAAACGCGTCCTGGCACTCACCCAGAACCTGTACGATATTGACACCTTTATGAGTCCGGACAGCATCAAGGCCGCCCAGGATTTCAGCGAGAACGTAGAGACCTGGAACCCCTTTGTGCCGTATCACAATATGGATGACGCTTGCCAATATGGCATCTTAATTAATAATATCAAGCCGCCTTATGACCAGAAAGAGGTGCGTTGGGCGCTGGCATTGTCCTTGGACATGAAGAATGTGGGGCTTAATGCCCTCAGCGGCGAGTACAAAGCCTCGGCACTGCCGATGGTGGACATCCCTTGGCTCAGAGAACTGTATTACGAACCGCAGATGGATTTCTTGAGAGAACTCACCCTCGATGATGGGTACCAGCCTTTCGATGAGAACTTCTCCGAAGATCTGGGTGCTCTGGTTAGAGATGAACTGGGCAACTCCGACGTCCCCACTGATCCACAGGCGCTGTCCGACGGCTTTGGTTTGGGTTGGTGGAAATACGACCCCGAGCAAGCTGAAAAACTACTCACCGATGTCGGGTTCAGCAGAAACGAAGAGGGCATCTGGCTCACACCGGATGGTGAAATATGGGAAATATCCTTCATCATCCCGGGCGACTGGAACAACGTTATGCAGCGAACCGGATTCTCGATCGCCGATAGCTGGACCAAATTCGGCTTGACGGTAGATACCCAACAACTGGATAACGCGGGTTGGAGCACGGCTATGAACACCAATGCTCAATTGGAACTGCTTTATAACTGGACTCCGTACTGCGCTTTCGTGCCGGCCAATGTAGGCAATGCCTACAGCGCGTTAACGAGTGATTTGGTTCAGGATGATCCCAATGCAAACGATCCGATCACAGGCAACCTGTCTCGTATTGCCAATCCGGAAATGGATGCTTTGATCGCAACCATGATCTCAGTTGATCCAGACACGCAAGAATACAGAGACGCTGTGATGGCAATTCAGCAAATCATTGTCGAGAACATGCACCATATCAGCATTATGAATATTCCAACCACGATTCCGACTAATAATTATTACTGGACAAACTGGCCTAAACAGGACAACTACTATGCCGAACCTTATAGCTGGTGGAGCTCCTACAAGCAAATTTTGCAGAATATTGAGCCAACAGGAAATCAGTAACCAGTAGCTAATTGGGACAGCCTGATTTTCAGGCTGCCCATTATTCTTAGTAAGCGGCCACTAATTTCCCTAAATCAGTGGCCGCTTACTCGAAGCCTATCCGCCAATACCGCTAACTTATTTGCGGATGGGCACTTACCTTCGAGGAATTTGATATGGCAGTATTAAGATATGTTGCTGCGCGCATAGTGATGTATTTCATCGTTTTGTTTATTGGCTTAACTATCATTTTTATCCTTCCACGCTTGTTACCTAGTGATCCGATTGAGGGTTACCTGCAGCGGGTTCAGATGTCGACGAACGTAACCCTATCCCCTGAGGAAGTTGAATATATCCGTTCTTCGTTAGAGGATCTTTATGGGCTTGGTGGCAGTCCCCTTACGCAGTATGGGAACTTTATGAAGCGGGTGATCCTTCACCAGGATTTTGGCCCCTCCATGAATGCCTATCCCCGTCCGGTCAATGAATTTATCAAGACAGCGATGCCTTATACAATGGGTTTGTTGCTCACTTCCACCATAATCGCCTGGATAATCGGGAATGGTATTGGCCTGCTGGCTGGATATCATAATAACTCAAAAGGTGCCACGGTGATGGAGGTGATTGGCGTGATATTGTACCCAATCCCGTATTACATACTGGCGTTGTTGTTGATTATCTTATTTGCCTACATCTGGAAAATATTCCCTTTAACCACAACTATTCGCCCCGGCCCGCTGTCCGTCGTCAAGGTTAAGGCAATCCTGCGCAGCTCGTTTTTACCAGCTCTGACGATTATCCTGGCGAATTTTGGTTGGAATATTCTTGGTATGAAAGCGCTCTCGTTTTCTACGAAAGAAGAGCCCTATGTCACGTTCGCCCGGCTTAAGCGCGTGCCATCTAACACCATCATGAGCAGGTATGTCTTACGAAATGCTATCTTGCCACAGATAACAGCCCTGGCTCTTTCGTTAGGTTTTGTCTTTAACGGTGCCCTGATCACAGAGATTATATTCTCGTATCCGGGTTTGGGATCTTTAATGCGTACGGCCGTTGCCAATGGAGATTACAACATGCTCTATGGAACCATAACGATATCGATTTTTGCGGTAGCCACGGCAACCCTGGTGATCGATCTGACGTACCCGCTTTTTGATCCGCGAATTCGATACAGGTAACCGCCATGAAGATGAATAAAAGATTGTTAATTGGATTAATCATCCTGGCAATAATGGTACTTGGCAGTTTCATATTGCCGTTATTTATGAATGTCGATCCTGCTGTGCAAGGGACTTATCCGAAAAGTCTGTCGCCGAGCAGCGAACATCTCCTGGGAACCAACTCTCTGGGACAGCCAGTTTTTTGGTTCAACATCGTTGCACTGCGCAATTCAATATTGCTAGGAGTTAGCGTGGCTGTCGCCGTGATGATCATCTCTGTTACTGTTGGTTTGACAGCTGGCTATATAGGCGGCTGGACAGATCGCGTGATCATTGTCATCACTGATTCTTTCATCATCATTCCTACGCTGCCAATCTTGATTGTACTGGCAGCTTTGGTTAGAGGGTCTACATCCTTCATAGCGATTGGAACAGTTCTGGTGATTTTCGGTTGGTCGTGGGGAGCGCGTACTGTCCGTTCTATGGCGTTGTCTTTGCGGGAGCGAGAGTTCATCAATATGGCGTACTTCTCGGGCATGAATCATTCTGGAATCATTTTTAAGGAAATTTTTCCTTACATTTATACATTTGCGGTTGTTGGCTTTATTAATACCATTCTATATGCCATCACCACAGAAGCTGCCCTGGCAGTGATTGGCCTCTCAAATCTGCGTGTGCCTACACTTGGCTCTTCTATATATTGGGCCTTGAACTATAATGCCATATTGACTGGGCAATATGCCTGGCTCTTTACACCTGTGGTCTTGACAGTTCTGCTTTTCTTGGGCTTATTCCTTACTTCAACCGGCTATAACGATCTATACGCAGCCAGGAGGGGACGATCATGATCAGGCTAAATGACTTATTTGCAAATTACACCACTACCCGTGGCACAGTAACGGCCGTAGATAACATAAATCTGGAAATTCCGGATGGCATTATCATGGGAATTGCCGGGGAATCGGGTTGCGGTAAAACCACACTACTCAAAGTTTTATATGGTGATATCGGCTATCCTTTGTCGATTAAATCTGGTTCTGTGGATTACGGCTTGACCGATAATGGGGAGCCGATTACTACCGAAAATATCCAGCAGTATTGGTTCGACCGTATTGCCTTCATACCACAAGGGTCGATGAGTTCACTCAACCCGGTGGTGCGCGTCGGTAAACAATTTTTTGACTACATTCCATCTCGCACACAGCGTAAGCAAATGCTGGCGGAAGCGCGGGAGTTTGTGAAAGCGTTAGGGCTGCCGCCTGAGGCGCTTGATGCTTATCCTCACCAGCTCTCTGGAGGTATGCGCCAGCGCGTGATGGTGGCGATGGCGGCGTTCCTCAAGCCAGATATTATCCTGGCTGATGAACCGACTACAGCGTTAGATGTTGTTGTGCAAAAAGGCATCTTACTCTTGTTGATGGACATACAGGAGCAAATGAACAGCACAATGTTATTTGTCTCCCATGATATGGGGGTGCATTACCAGATCTCCCACAAAATGTTCATCATGTACGCAGCTAAAGGCGTCGAATACGGTGATTCAGAGGATGTATTTGAGCGCCCTTTGCATCCTTATACGCGCATGTTGATCGAAGCGCTGCCCACCGTTGGGGATGCCCATTTACGCGAAGGGGTAACTGGTCACCCGCCAAGTCTGTGGGATGAATTGGTCGGGTGTAGATTTGCACCCCGTTGCCCTTTTGCCACAGATGTCTGTACCACAGATGAGCCGACTCTTCAGGAATATCGACCAGGCCATTTTGCAGCCTGCCATCATTCTGACCGCTTTTTATAGGAAAATGTTTATGACTACCAACGTTCTAAAAATTGAACATCTCAATAAAGTTTATAAATTAGGCAGTCTATTTAGCCGCATCCAGATCAACGCTTTAGATGATGTTAACCTGCATTTGGAGAGCGAGGAGCCAGTGATTGTTAGCCTGGTTGGGGAATCTGGCAGTGGAAAAACAACACTGGCCAAAGCCCTGCTGCGATTAGTCGAGCCCGACTCAGGCAGTGCGATTGTTTACGATCGCATCGTAGCAGGCGAAGGCGCACTAAAAGAGAAAACATCGCTGTTAAAAACCGTCCAGCCGATTTTCCAAAATCCATTTGAAGCCTTCAGTAGTTATCGTCCAGTAGATGCCTATTTACAAACAACGGCCGTACGTGTCGATAATATACCCCGTTCTGAAACCGTTGCGGTTATGACCGACGCGTTGCATGCTGTGGGTTTGAAATATGTGGACGTGCGTGGAAAATACCCGAACCAATTCTCCGGCGGAGAACTGCAAAGAGTTTCGGTTGCCAGAGCCCTCATACCAAACCCGAAAATGATCATCGCCGATGAGCCGGTCAGCATGATTGATGCTTCAATGCGCATGAATGTCGTCAACTTGTTCCTCAAAATAAAAGAGGAGTATGAAACAAGTTTTCTTTACATCACCCATGATCTGGCTACAGCTTACTATATCAGTGATTATGTTGCTGTGATGTTCCGCGGCTGCATCGTTGAATTTGGGGTTGCAAACGATATCCTCACAAACCCGCAACATCCATATACCCAATTGCTTTTGGATTCCATCGCCTCAATCACGACCAAATGGGATCGAAAAAGGTTTGCCGACTCGGAGATGGAAAGCAAAGAATTCCAATTTACAGGTTGTCGATTCTATAATCGCTGTCCCATTGCTGAAGACAAATGCGCCGTTGAAAGGCCGCCTGCAATAAGAAAAGATGACGGACGGGATGTCTACTGCCATTTCGCTTAAAAAGAACTATCTTAATGCAAACACAACTATTCAAAACAATAAACGGCCATAAGATCGCCGCCGATATCTATCCTTTACCATATCTAAAGAATGGGCAAAAACACCCAGCGATCTTGTTTATTCATGGCGGTGGTTTAATCATGGGGCATCGCCAAATGATTGCGCCAAACCACATAACCACGTTTCATGAAGGCGGGTTTCACGTCGTTTCAATTGACTACCGTCTGGCACCAGAGACGAAATTAGCAGAAATTGCACAGGATATAAAGAGTGCATGGTGTTGGTTAAGGAAAGAAGCCGACACCATTGGTGTTGATCCTGAGCGGATTGCCATCGTCGGGCATTCTGCAGGTGCATTTCTGACATTATTAAGCGGATACATGCTCGATCCCCGCCCTGCTGCACTTATATCGTTCGCTGGTTATGGTATGTTGACGCACGACGCATTCACGACGCCAAGTCCATACTATATAAAAGAATATGCCTTGGCTGATGAAAATGATGCGTGGGGGAAAGTTGGTCAGGAAGCGATCTCCGCAAGTGGCCCAAACGATTCAATGCAACGGTATCAGGGCAGGGGGCTGTTCTATCTTTTCTGTCGTCAACGAGGTATTTGGTTGCGTGAGGTTACTGGTCACAATCCAAACAAACGCGACTGGTTCGCCCAATATGAACCGATTCGGAATGTATCCCCATCGTACCCGCCAACCATGTTGCTTCACGGCGAAGCAGACAGTGACATCTCGTACGAACAGTCGGTGTTGATGCAACAAGTGTTAGCACGTCATGGCATCGAGCATGAATTCATAAGTAACCCAGATTGGGGACATGCGTTTCTTTATATCCCCAACGATCCATCCGTAGATGAGGCGTTCATACAGCTCATCGCGTTCCTGCAACAACACGTTTAAATATAAACGTCGTTATTCAATTCCTGGCAGGGGCTCCATTTATTAACCTAAATCATTATGTAAATCAGGAGATAAAATAATGAATCTCAAAACAACTACCAACAATATTGAATGTTGGGGGATTTTTGAACTTGTCTTAGAAGGTCCCAGCAGTGGCAATCCCTTTATCGATGTCACTTTAAGCGCCCAATTCAGCTATCAGAATCGTGTCATAGAACCGGATGGCTTCTATGACGGCGATGGCGTATATCGCATCCGCTTTATGCCCGACACGTTGGGGGAATGGGAATACGTCACCAAATGCAATGTCCCCGAACTGGATGGGCAAACAGGTCAATTCACCTGTGTCGCAGCATCCGCAGGCAATCATGGGCCGGTTCGCGTCAATAACACTTTCCACTTTGCCTATGCAGATGGCACCCCATTTTACTCATTTGGTACAACCTGTTACGCATGGGCACACCAGGGGGATGCGTTGGAAGAGCAGACGCTGGAAACTTTAAAAAAGACACCCTTTAACAAGTTGCGCATGTGCGTTTTCCCCAAAGATTATATTTACAACCAAAATGAGCCAGTTTACTACCCCTTTGAACGCAATGAAAAGGGAGAAAACGATCCGGAGCGTTTCAATCCTGAATTTTTCCGTCACTTTGAAAAACGAGTCGGTCAGCTGCGTGACATGGGCATTGAGGCCGACATCATCATTTTCCATCCTTATGATCGTTGGGGATATTGCGACATGGATGCTGAAGGTGATTATCGCTATTTGCGCTATCTGGCGGCTCGTTTGTCTGCCTACCGCAATATCTGGTGGTCGATGGCCAATGAGTATGATTTCCTACTCGATGTAAAACCAATGAGTCAGTGGGATCGCTATTTCCATATTCTAGAAGAAAAAGACCCCTATCAACATTTGCGTTCCAATCACAACGGTGATGTGCGCAAGAATTACGACCATACCAAACCCTGGATCACGCATGTTTGTATCCAAAATTGGGATGTTAAGCAGGTGAAGGAGTGGCGCAATGCATATCGTAAACCGGTCATCAATGATGAATGTGAATATGAGGGCAACATTCCGAACCCTTGGGGTAATATCAGCGCCCATGAGCTGGTCCATCGTTTTTGGATTATGATGGTTCGTGGTGGCTATGCTGGACACGGTGAAACCTACATGCACCCAGAGGATATTTTGTGGTGGTCAAAAGGTGGGGTACTCCATGGCGAAAGTTGGCAACGGATCGCCTTTTTGCGTGAGATTATTGAAGATATGCCGGCTGGTGGTTTATCTCCCATTGAGGGAAGCTGGATGTGGACACGGGTATCGGGCGGTATCAATGGCGACTATCGCTTGATATATTTTGGAGAACATCAACCGGTTGAGTGGGCTGTTGGGTTACCAATGGAGGATGGAGATTATGAGATTGATGTCATTGATATCTGGAATATGACAATTACACCCATCGAGAAAGGCCCTTTACCCGCTACTCATGTTGCCCGCAAGAAGAAAACAGACGTACAGGTGGTAAAACCCAAACCACAGGCGGCATTTGGTGTGAAACTTCCGGGCAAGCCTTATTTGGCACTGCGGATTCGCCCCAAAATATAGTCAAAGCTGAACATACAAAGGATATTGATAACTTTGACTTTCCCATACTGGTCAGGCATAAAGAAGTAGAAATTTATCCGAGGAGAAAGATCATGACAGATATTCCGATTGAGGCTAAAGTTGAATGTACCGATGGTTCCGGTGGTAAATCAAGCCACTTGATAGTTGATCCGGATAGCGGTAAATTGACTCACTTTGTGGTCAAAAATAAAAAACTACCTAATTTTCCAGATCGGCTGGTATCGGTTGAAAACATAGTCGAAACAACCGGTAGTGTAATCCACTTGAACCTCACCCAGAGCGAATTGGCGGCATTGTCGCCGTTTACCACCACTTATTATGAACAAAAAGGGAT
>CAYGMR010000166.1:0-961 GCA_964350725.1 uncultured Ardenticatenaceae bacterium
GGTGGGTGTTTGGGTTGGAATAGGGGTCAAAATAATGGGTGGCGGCCCATCTCGCTCGGGTGTGGCTGTGCTCGTTACTGTTGGTGTAGACGAGACCACAGCCGGTAAGGTAGGTGGCACACCCGGCTCAATCTCACGCGGGGCAGTAGCTAACAAATAACTACCGCCACAATAACAAGGCAGAGTGAGTAAAATAATCCCGATAAGAATCGCGTATACGCGGCGGCGTGAATCCATTCCTTGAATCTTAGTAGAAAAAACGGAACTGACAACTTTTCTTGAAGATAATGGATAAATCCGCTCTTTTTCGATGGCTGCAAACGAATTTTTTATCGCGCCAATAATTGGGAGGGGGCGGGACGATTGTAAAACACATTGGCCACACGAGCGGCATGGTCAGACAATCGCCCCGCCCATGTGCGAGCTTGACTAAACGAACGAAGTTAGCTAAGGTTTACGTATGCCTGCAACAGTTACGATTCATGAAGCTAAAACGCATTTATCACGCTTGCTAAAACGGGTTGAATTGGGTGAGGAAATTATTATTGCTAGGGGTCAAAAACCGATTGCTGTCTTAAAACCCATTCCGCAAAAGAAACAAAAGCGACAAATTGGCTTTGATGAAAATTTTATCATCTATATGGTAGATGATTTTGATGAGCCTTTGGCAGAATTTTCCGAATATATGCCATGCATAGATTGATTATTGCGCAGGCTATCTGCGAAAACTTCAGCATCGTTTCCCCTGACAGCCATTTTCCTGCCTATGAAGTTTCTGTTGTATGGTGATCCTGTAACTTTTTGGGCAGGAGCAAGGCCGCAGTGAGGGCGATGATGGGCAGTACGGCCGTCCAGCGCAAAACCACCCCCAAGCCCACATCATCCGCCAACACACCCACCACATAACTGCCAATCGCGCCGCCCGTAAACATGAGACCCAGCGCCAATCCAGAAGCCATCG
>CAYGMR010000166.1:971-8820 GCA_964350725.1 uncultured Ardenticatenaceae bacterium
AAGGGATTGGATGCTCAACACCAGAATCGTATGGGGCATGCCGCCGAAAAAGCCGGCAGTGAACAGCAATAATGCTTGTGTGGCTCCTACGGCCGGGATGTAGAAGAAGATCGGCAAAATTTGGCCGCCCATGCCCAGCACAATTACCCATTTGGCGGCGATGCGGTCGCCAAGTGTGCCACCCAAGATGCCGCCGAATGATGCGCCCAGCATGATCAAGCCGGAGAGGATGCCGACGCGTAAGGGGATGTAGCCCATTTCGCTGAACAGTTTGGGCGCAAAGGTGACGATGGCGATGCTGACGGTGCTGCTGGTCAGGATGATGATGGTGAGCAAAATGCCGCGATGCAGCACCTGTGGCCAGCGCATCGCAATGGATTTTCTTGCGCTGGCACGCGCTGCTTTTTGGGCTTGCTGCACAGATGGGCTGTTGATTAAATAGCGCCAGCCATAGAAAAACACACTCAGGCAGGCAAGTGGGATGAGGATGTAGGCGGAACGGCCGTAGACCGTCGTCAGCAACACACCTGCCAAAATTGGCCCCACAAATAAACCGAACTGCCCGGAGAAGAAAAATATCGAAGTCGCTCTGCCGGTGGCTGTTTGGCTGGTTTGGCTGGCGACCATGGTGCCTGCTGGATGAAACATGCCCGAGCCAATGCCTGCAATCGTGAGCGCCACCAACGCAACCCAATCGCTGCCCACAGTAGCAATGGAGAAAAAGAGGATCATCCAGCCCAAGCCGCCAACGACCAGCCCGCGCGGGCCAATCCGATCGGCCAACCAGCCAAAAAACGGTTGTGACAAAGAGCTGCCAATATTGTAAACCAGCAACGTGATGCCAACTTGAGCGTTGCTTAAGCCCAGGTCGATTGCCAAGAGAGCAATGAGCAGGTTACGGCTGCTGTTGAGAACATCAATGCTGAAATGGGATAGGGAAACGGCTTGATACGGCCGTTCTTGGTAAAAAGTCGTTTGAATTGCCATTGGCTCGATTTTAACAGCTTATTGCAGAGTTGTGTGTTTTTTTGCCAATACAAAAAGTAATGATCTCAGATTTGGATCGTTTTGGCATTGGCTAGTTCAACAAGGCGAAAAAAACTCAACAGTTTGTAGTAATCGGTTTAGCGGCTAAACGAACGGCTGAGCGTTCTTTTCTCAGTGAAGTTATTGTCGAACGCTTACTTAGCTGTTTTACCCCTTTTTATTATGAATTCTGTGGATTGATTCTTGGCATCATTTATTACTCTAGTGTAAACTATGGTTTGTGCGGGGGCACGCACAACAATTTGCAATTCCGCTCCCATCTTAACAAGCACAATTAAACAACTACTCTACCTCTTAGCGAATCAGCTTAGACTGAACGGCTGGTATGCTGATGGTTGAGCAGCTATTTTAAATTTATACGGCAAAGGAGGTGATTTCATTGCCGAAGGTCACACTGCGATCAAACGAGTCGCCGGAACAATTATTGCGCCGCTTCAAAAAAGAAGTCATGAAAAGCAAAGTGCTTTCTGACGTGCGCCGCAAACGTTGGTTCGTTTCAAAAAGCGAACTTAAGCGCATCGAAAAGAAGAAAGCTATCCGACGTATGCGCAAAACAGCGCGTCCACGCAATTAGGTCAATAGTACATTACAACGGCATTGTTTGCCCGGTTTGACACCCCAGGATCATTTTGATCCCTGGGGTTTTTGTTTTGGGCTGAAGTTGCAAAGTAATAAGGTTGCACAGTGGCAAAGTAGAAAGCGGCATTTGTGACGTTGCTTTTCTCCCCTGCAACTTTGCAACCCTGCCACTAGATTTCTTGCTACAATAGACCCCATGATAACTTCCCATACTGCCGAACATAAACGATTGAAGGATTCAGAAGCACGGCGTGCCGATTGGAAACATTGGGGGCCTTATGTCAGTGAGCGTGCCTGGGGGACGGTGCGCGAGGATTACAGCGCAACAGGCGAGGCGTGGGAATTTTTCCCGCATGACCATGCGCGTAGTCGCGCTTATCGTTGGAATGAAGATGGCATTGGCGGCTTTTGCAATCGTTTCCAAAATCTTTGTTTGGGTGTTGCGTTGTGGAATGAACATGATCCAATTCTCAAAGAACGTTTTTTTGGCCTGACTGGCAATGAGGGTAATCATGGCGAGGATGTGAAGGAATATTATTATTACCTTGATAGCACGCCGACCCATTCATATGCCAAAATGCTGTATAAATATCCACAGGTTGCTTATCCGTATGCGCAATTGGTGAACCAAAATCGCCAGCGCGGTCGTCATGATCCTGAATTTGAGTTGATCGACGCATTACAAACCGCGTTTGCAGAAAACCGTTATTTTGATGTTTTTATTGAATATGCCAAAGCGGGGCAGGAAGATATTTTATGCCGCATAACGGCCGTTAACCGCAGCGCCGATCCCGCACCCATCCACATCCTGCCGCATTTATGGTATCGCAATACATGGTCGTGGGGTTACGGCCGTACCCGCCCAGAAATTCGTGCAGCCAAAGATGGTAGTCATGGAGCCACGACCCACTCCAAACATCTCGGTGTGCGTTATTGGACTGTTGATGGCGACAGCCCCTTGCTTTTTACCGAAAATGAAACCAATGCCACACGTCTTTGGGGCCTTGAAAATGGCTCGCCTTTTGTCAAAGATGGCATAAACGACGCTGTGGTTGCGGGCAAGCACGAGCGGGTGAATCCAAATCAGGTTGGCAGCAAGGTTGCCGCCCATTTTCAGGCGACTGTACCGCCAGGCGAAAGTGTGACGGTGCGCGTGCGTTTTGCAGACAGTTCACACGCGACTCCTTTTGCTGACTTTGATGCCGTTTTTGAGCAGCGTCAACGGGAGGCGGATGAATTTTATACGGCCGTACAACCCCCTGATCTTGAACCCGACGAACGCCTTATCCAACGACAAGCTTTCGCGGGTCTATTGTGGAGCAAGCAATATTATCATTATTCGGTTGAACTGTGGTTGAAAGGGGATCCGGTTGGTCCTAAGCCGCCTGATGAACGTAGAAACGGCCGTAATCATAATTGGAGTCATCTTTATAACAGCGATGTGATTTCCATGCCTGATAAATGGGAATATCCCTGGTATGCCGCCTGGGATTTGGCATTCCACATGCTGCCAGTGGCAATGATCGATCCTGAATGGGCCAAGCGCCAAATGGTTTTGATGCTGCGTGAATGGTATATGCATCCCAACGGCCAAATGCCAGCCTATGAATGGGCTTATGGCGATGTCAATCCACCCGTTCATGCGTGGGCAGCGTGGCGCGTCTATAAAATTACGCGCAATGTTACGGGTGTGGCTGACACCAATTTCTTGGAAAAGGTGTTCCATAAGCTGCTGCTGAATTTTACCTGGTGGGTCAATCGCAAGGATACCGACGGCCGTAACGTTTTCCAAGGCGGTTTTTTGGGTCTCGACAATATTGGTGTTTTTGATCGCAGTCAGCCATTGCCCACAGGTGGCACGATGGATCAAGCGGATGGTACTGCCTGGATGGGCATGTATTGTCTCAATATGTTGGCGATTTCATTGGAATTAGCACGCACAAAACCAGCTTATGAGGATGTGGCTACCAAATTCCTTGAACATTTCATCTATATTGCCAATGCCATCAACAGCACATCGCATGGTTTGGGTTTGTGGGATGAGGAAGAAGGTTTTTACTTTGATAGGATACATTTGGAAGATGGTCGTCATATCCCGCTCAAAATTCGTTCTTTTGTGGGGTTAATTCCTTTGTATGCAGTAGAGACATTGGAGCCGAATTTGTTAGAGAGATTGCCCCGTTTTAAACGCCGTTTGGAATGGTTTGTGCAATATCGTCCGCAGTTGGTGCGCCATATTGCTTCTTTAACGGAACCGGGTGAAAACGGCCGTTTCTTGCTTTCATTGGTTGATCAGTCGCAGCTACAACGCATTTTAGGGCATATGTTGGACGAAGATAAGTTCTTATCACCCTATGGTTTGCGCGCACTCTCAAAAGAACATGAGCAACGGCCGTATAAACTCCATTTAAATGGTGATATACATACTGTCAGTTATGAACCCGCCGAATCGCGCAGCGGTTTATTCGGTGGCAACTCAAATTGGCGTGGCCCTGTTTGGTTCCCGGTTAATTATCTGATGATCGAATCGCTGCAAAAATATTATCATTATTGTGGTGATGGCTTGCAGGTAGAACTGCCTGTGGGATCGGGCGACATGGTTAATTTGAATGTGGTTGCTGGGGATTTGTCACGTCGTTTGATTCGGTTGTTTACGCGCGATGCGGGCGGGAAACGGCCGTTTAACGGCGACAGCACCATCTTCCAAAACGATCCCCACTTTCGGGATCATATCCTCTTTTATGAATATTTTCATGGGGATAATGGTGCAGGCATTGGAGCTAGTCACCAAACTGGTTGGACAGCATTGGTTGCCAAGCTCATACAACAAAGCGGCACGCGCAGTGAGTTGTGATGATTTGATCGGATTACAACGTTAGGTGATCTTCACACTGCCTATACCCACAGAGATGCTGATGTCGGCACGGTGAACGGCCGTATCATAATCAAGTGACATATACCCTTTGCCGTTGCGAGGGAAGCGTGCTGTGTCTACTTTTACTTCCGCTAAACTCGCATCTGTTTTGATGCGAGCAGCGACCCCTTTGGGCACTGTGATGTTGACTTCAGCCGCACCGGTTTTAATCTCAACATCAGTGTGTTTGGCTAAAGCCGGCAGGGTGATATTTGATTCGCTGGCACCCGTCTTTAATTGGAAATAACTTAAGTTAAGATCCGCAAGATCAAACCTTGCTTCACAAGCCCCTGTTTTGGCTGTAAGCGCGAGGGGTAAATCACGGTTTAGCCCGATTTCCCAATTACGCTCGTCAGTGGGCGGCCACCAACTGCTGCCTGGCGAGCGTAATGTGACGGTTAACGCTTCCCCTTTTGCCTCTGTTTCGTATTCTACGCCGCTGCCAAATGTGCCATTGAGCAGTTCATCTGGGGCGGTACGGCCGTTGACTGTGATTTCGCCAACACCGTATTCTAGATTGATAACGGCCGTTTCGACCCCTTTGAGGGGCAGAACGAGTGCTTCGGTTTTGACACTGTTGTGGCTAAAACCATTCCACAACCAGTTGATGCCGATCAAAATCAACAACATTGGCCAAAAGATAGTCCAGAAATCAAACTGTATGATTCCCAAATTATCCAGCATAAAAAGAATGCCGAGAATAATTAGAACAATGCCCCAAAAAAAGCCGTTGCGTCGCATAATAAAATCTCTATTTAAGCCAGCCACCCAATAATGCGCCCACCCCACCTATAATGAGGAAGAGCGGCCAAATCATGCCCCAGTCTAGATTGAAGAGAAAAGCGGAGGCGACAAGGGTCAAGATCAGCCCACCAATCAAACCACCACGCGCCTCACCATCTAAACGGCCGTTTTCACGATAACCGTTCCATGCTTTCCCAAAGCTGCCAATAGCGGGAATTAAAATAAACAGTGCCCACCAATTGTTCAGGTAGAAACCAGAAATATTGGAAAACAAAAAGATGACGCCAATCGCAATCAGTATGACGCCGCCAAGCCAATTGTTTGAATGTGAGCGGGCTGGCTGTTGAGATTCGGTGTCGGTGACCACATTAACAGGATCAACTTTAACGTAGTCTAGCTTCTCTTTTTCTTCATCCTTAAGGGTATCAATATTGTCACTCATCGCAGACCTCCAAATGTCATTAGATTAGCTTTCTTTGAACCACAGAGGCCACAGAGCTTTTTTTACTCAATTTCTCTGTGATCTCTGTGTACTCTGTGGTGAAAATTCAAAATGTTAACAAAACTTAATGTTTCGCTGTTATTGTGCATTACGCAAGAAGTGAGTCTGAAGTTGCATGTTTATGCTCAACGAGCAGGCACGCATTTTCGACAACATCTAACCCAGCTGTTTTTGCTTTGGCAGCGGCCGTTGCATTGGAAATCCCTAACTGCATCCAAACCGATTTGGCCCCGATCGCAATCGCTTGATCCACAAAAGGGGGCACGTTTTCGCTGCGCTGAAAAATAAGGACCAAATCAACCGGCTCTGGAATGTCTGCCAGGCTTGCATACGCTTTTTCGCCAAGGGCTTCATCCAAATTAGGATTAACAGGAATAATACGATAGCCTTGTTCTTGTAAATAGGCTGGCACATAATAACCGGCCCGTGACGGCCGTTGCGATAATCCAACGACAGCAATTGTTTTTGCCTCACGCATAATTTTTAATGCAGTTTCGTTCATTTGTCTTGCCCTCTTTTAGTGATGATAACATACTGTTAAAACATTTACCCTATAGGCGTTTCTGTGGTATATTTTGGTGTGAAAATGAGCATAGTAAATTCAAATTGATTTGACAATTTGATAATCTAATAACATGAATTTTAACATTCATTTCTTGACGTTTGACACAGAAATGTAACTGATTTTTATTTTTGTAGCACGTAAACTAATTACGTGATTACTCAGCTTGAACAGGAGATAAAAAATGCAAAATTATGGTGCCTTTGTAAGTAGCTATGGCGTAGAAAATCATGGCATTAAGAACGCGGCAACCGTGTATTGGAACTTGACTGGGCCGCAGCTTTATGAGCAATCCATTCGCCGCCGTGAAGGTTCGATAGCGCATCTTGGTCCGTTGGTTGTGCATACTGGTGACCATACAGGCCGTTCCCCCAACGATAAATTTGTGGTCAAAGAACCGACAAGTGAAAATGATATTTGGTGGGGCGATGTCAACCGGCCCTTTTCCCAGGAAAATTTTGATAACTTATATCGCAAAATGATGGCTTACATCCAGAATCGAGACATCTTTGTTTTTGATGGCTATGTAGGCGCAGATCCAGACTATCAGATGCCGGTGCGTATTATCAATGAATATTCGTGGCATAATTTATTTGCACGTAATATGTTTATCCGTGAACAACGACCGGAAAAACTGGTCAGCCATGTGCCGCAGTTCACCGTTATTGATATGCCACGCCTCAAGGCCGAACCTGAATTCGATGGCACCAACAGCCAGACCTTCGTTCTGGTTGACTTTGGCAAGCGTTTGGTGTTAATTGGCGGCAGCGAGTATGGTGGCGAGATTAAGAAGAGTATCTTCTCCGCCATGAACTATTACCTTCCGAAACGCGGTGTGCTCAGTATGCATTGCAGTGCCAACTACGGCGAATCCAAGGAAGATACTGCCTTGTTCTTTGGTTTAAGCGGCACAGGCAAGACAACCTTAAGTAATGACGTGTCACGAACATTAATCGGCGACGATGAACATGGTTGGAGCGATGATGGCGTCTTCAATTTTGAAGGTGGCTGCTATGCTAAAGTCATTCGTCTTGATCCCGAAGGTGAGCCGGAAATTTACGAAACAACGCGCCTCTTTGGCACTATCCTGGAAAATGTAGTAATGGATAATGACACGCGTCGTGTTGATCTGGATGATGCAACTTTTACACAAAACACCCGCGCCAGTTATCCAATTTCCCATATTCCTAATGCCAGCCTTGATGGTTACGGTGGGCATCCCAATAATGTGATGTTCTTGACGGCCGATGCGTTCGGCGTATTACCGCCAATTAGCAAATTGACGCGAGAGCAGGCGATGTACCATTTCTTGAGCGGATATACAGCCAAGGTTGCTGGTACCGAACGGGGTATCACCGAGCCAGTACCTGATTTCTCAGCCTGCTTTGGTGCACCCTTCATGCCACTGCATCCAGGTGTCTATGCCAAGTTGTTGGGTGAGAAGATCGATAAGCATGGTTCCGATGTATGGTTGATCAATACTGGTTGGACTGGTGGCTCA
>CAYGMR010000166.1:8830-10780 GCA_964350725.1 uncultured Ardenticatenaceae bacterium
GAAATTGGCTTACACACGCCGCATGGTAAATGCTGCCTTGAATGGTGAATTAAATGATGTGGAGACTGAGACTGAGTCGTTCTTTGGCTTGGCAATTCCGAAGCATATTGATGGTATACCGGATGAGGTGCTAAACCCACGCCAGACCTGGGAAGATAAAGAAGCTTACGATGCCCAGGCAACCAAGCTGGTTGGTATGTTTATTGAGAACTTCAAACAATTTGAAGATGGTGTAACCGAAGAGATTAAAGCAGCTGGCCCTGTGTTATAGGCTAAATTCCAATTAATCAATGACAGGCCCTCAAAGCGAAAGCTTTGAGGGCTTTTTGTTTGCTTTGACCAAAATGCAGTCAAGCACATTTTGGTGTTGTATAATGGTTTTATGTATGAGCTGCCGTTATTTCCACTGAATATCGTATTATTTCCTGGTATGCCTTTGCCTTTACAGGTGTTTGAGGAACGCTATGTGGAGATGGTGGATTTTTGTGTGCGTGAGAAACGGCCGTTTGGTGTTGTTCTCATTCGTGATGGCGTACCTGAGCGTGGCCCCCTGGCCGAACCGCATGCTGTCGGCACAACGGCTCAAATCACGCAGGTAGAAAAGTTAGATGATAGCGGGCGTATGATTATTATCACGCTGGGACGGGAACGCTTTCGTATCCATTCTTTGCGCAAAGATAAACCATATCTTGTTGGCAGAGTCGAAGCATTAAAACTAAACATTGTAGAAGAGACGATTTTGACCACAAAAGTCGAACAACTTAAGCCACTCGTTGAAGAATATCTTGAAATCATGTCGCGAAATGGTGACATCGAAATGGATGCATCAGATTTACCGCGCGATTCGCAGCGATTTATGTATCTGGCTGCTGCTGTGATCCAACTGCCCATACAGGATAAACAAGCCCTTTTAGAAATTGATGATGCGCGCGAATTATTGCGCAATCTTTACACATATTATCGACGCGAGTTACCCATTTTACGCAGGATGCCGCCCGCAGATATGGGCATTTTCTCCCTCAACTGATTCTATCCCAAACCCCTGAAAATTTTAGGTTCAATATCTGTTTTATGGAGGCGCAAGATTTTTGTACAAGGGTGCAAGCTTGCACCCTGGCTGTCTTAACCCTATTATTTATGCATAAATCCAGAACCAAATATTAATATCAAAAGGATATAATGATGACCAAAGAAACCACAACATTTACTTCACCGGTTGTTGATACTTTTAATCAACGTGTAACCGTCCGATTTTTTCGCGATGATCCGATTCCTGCTGAGATGTTACAAACAATTTTAGAAGCAGCACGGCGCGCGCCAACAAGCAGTAATATGCAAACCTACAGCATGATCGTTGTACGTGATCAGGCTGTCAAGAAGCAGCTTGCTGTGTTGGCAGGTAACCAAAAACATATTGAAACCTGTCCCGTATTTATCGCTTTTTGCGCTGATATTTCACGGCTAGAAGTTGCCTGTGAGATGCACGGCCGTTCCCTGCAAAAAACACTCGAAACAACGCTTGTGTCAACTGTGGATGCTGCTTTAGTAGGGATGTCGGTGAACACGCTGGCCGAATCATTTGGCCTGGGTGCTGTCATGATCGGCGGCATGCGCAATCATCCGCGTGAAGCCGCCGAGTTATTAGGTTGTCCGCCTGGCGTTTATATCGTCCATGGGATGTGCATCGGTTGGCCGTTTGCTGAAAAAGTGCCGCCCCAAAAGCCGCGAATGCCCGCTGATTTAATTATTCATTATGAGTCTTATAATGCAGCCGATCCACGTCCACTACTGGCCCAATATGATCAAGAGTTAGCCGAGCATTATGAGAGCCAGGGACGCAATCTGAATCGTGCTGCCTATACTGGTGTGATAGCCAATCGCTTGGATAAACCGAGTCGTCCCCACCTGCGCGGCACCCTCGAAGAGATGGGTTTCCGATTCGACTGATTG
>CAYGMR010000167.1:0-5775 GCA_964350725.1 uncultured Ardenticatenaceae bacterium
ACGATGATGCGATGATGACTATGGGCAGTACTATGCAGCCGGTCAATTGCCTCTGTGGCAATTCCTAATGCCGTATCAAAGCCAAAAGTGCTATCTGTCATAGCCACATCATTGTCTATTGTTTTCGGCAAAGTGATGATGTTCAATCCCTTTTGCGCAAGTCGATAGGCATTTTTTTGCGTACCACCCCCACCTAAACAGACCACCACATCTAGATGATGTTTATGATAATTTTCGACCATTAAATCGGTCATATCTAACTGTTGATTGCCCACAGGCATACGATGCGGTTTATCGCGGCTGGTACCCAGGATCGTGCCGCCAATCGTCAATATGCCGCGCAAAGCGTGACTATCCAACGGGATGAAACGGTTTTCCATAAGTCCGCGAAAGCCGTCACGGAAGCCCAACACAAACATATCTGCGCGCAATGCGGCTTTACCCACACCCCTAATGGCAGCGTTTAAGCCAGGGCTGTCGCCCCCGGCCGTCAAAATACCTATTGTTTTACTCATTTGTAACTCCTTAAAATAAATTGTAGGAAGATTTGGCCACAGCGGCTATACAAACGGCTGAAGCCGTCACTACAACCCAACGTGTTATCTACTAGGCGCCTCAAAAAGGCGTATTATTTCACGGTGAATGGCTACAGATGCTAAAAACGACGCATGCAACTGTTCATCTGTGATTGTGGCAGCACGTTTTTGTAAGAACTTATATGCTGTTTCCAATAGGGCTGCAGCACGCGGATCTTGCTGCGTATGCAGCACCCGGTAACAGGTCAAAAATATGCGCCCGGGTTCTTCCGTTCCCATTAGATCATGTTTTTTCAAAATTTGCAGAACCGTTTCAACATAGTTCATTGCGGTGGACATATCTCTGCGTGCATAGGCAACGGCCGTTAATCCGGCAATATCTTCAACAATCGAATTATTTTCTTTTAACTCTTGCCTGATGTTTAAAGCTTCCTGGTAACTTGCCTGCGCATCTACCAAATTATCCGCTGCTAAAAAAAGATGTCCCCAAAACGTCAAAGCCAATGCTTTTTCGCTGCGTAACCTCATTTCATCAATTAACGTCAGTGCTGCTTGCAGATCAATCTGAGCATGTGCGTCAGCGCCGCGCAAATGAGCAATGAACCCACGCATAATTAGATTGAAACTTTGTGTACGTCGGTTTCCCAAGTTGATCGCGGTTTCCAAGGCCATCTTATTATAGGCCAAGGCTGTTTCATAAGCGCCTAAATCACCATAAAGAATTCCTAAATCCGTATGCACCATCGCCTCGCTGTTCGGGTCACCCACATCACGCAGGACAGGCAAAGCAGAAAAATAAAGCCCAAATGCCTCTGTGAAGTTGCCTTTATATCGCGCCAAATTCCCCATGCGGCTAAGTGTTTGCGCGATCCCTCGCCGAGACCCTATTTTGCTGTTCATCGCATACGATTGTTGAAAATATACGGCCGCACCATCATAATCACCAATACTTCGGCGTACAAGCCCCAGATTGCCAACAGTTGAAATTTCACCTTTCATATGGCCAATTTCTTTATAGATGATGGCCGCCTGTTGGTAATAATCTGTACATTGTTCAAATTCCCCTAAGAACCAACCCGTATTGCCCATTTGCACCAAGGCATGGCCTTCAATCTTACGCAAACCATGTGTACGGGTAAAGGCTAACAAATGCTGTGCCAGTTTACGCGCTTCAGCATATTGCCCTTGTCGCCACAAGGCCACGATCCAGCGCATATACGCGGCACCTTCCAATTCAAAATCTTCTGCGATACGCGCCTGTTCAATTGTTTCCTGGGCAAATTTAATGGTCGCGGGATAGTCGCTTGTTACTTCAGAAAATATTGTTTGTTGTTTGGCAACTGCCCCCATACGGAGGGCAATCTCTTTGGTTGATATATCCATCTTTGAGATTAAATCACGTGCACGCGTGAGATCACGCCATTGGTTTTCACGTTTGCCCAGCGGTGAGTAAGCGCCTTCACGCATCAACAAAAGGTCAAATTGGGTTTCGATATCGTTATCTGGCGTCAATTCGAGTGCACGCGTGAGATAAGCAACAGCCTCTTCATTCGCATATTGGGCGACCGCTTGTTCGCCTGCCAACCGGGAATAATGCCGTTCTTGGTCTAAGTCACCTGCACGTCCAAAATGGTAGGCAAGGTCGGCGTAACGCGGGCTCAAATCTTGCTGGTAAAGCGTTTCAATGGTTGTGCCGGCCAAACGGTGCAATTGACGCAAATGTCCCTGTAATTGCATTTCGTAGGCAGCATCACGCAGTAAGGCATGTTTGAAGAGGTAGCTAATTTCGTTGAGGGTTGACCAAATAGCCAGGTCGGCAGCCGTTTGAACTTTGTCCATAACGGCCGTTTCTGTACGCAGCATTTGTGACAATACCCGCACTTCAAACTCGCGCCCCAATACCGCAGCCGTTTGCACCACATGTTTCACAGCTTGCGCTAAACGATCCAGACGCGCAACCAAAACCAATTGAACATCAACTGGCAAATGCGCCTGTGCTCCCTTAGCCTCTATGCCATCTTTGCCTGCAATCAGTAACCCTTGCTCTTGTAAATAGAGGACGATTTGCTCAACAAAAAACGGATTTCCCTCGGAACGGGCAGTCAATAATGTCAACAAAGCCGGTGAAATCTGCGCATTAAGCAATGCTTCAGCCAAGACAGCAATATCATTATCGTCTAACTTTCGTAATGTGATTAGCTGGTGTGGGAGCGTTGCTGCCAGGGATTTATCGATTTCCTTATCCCCGAACCCATCGCGTGTTGTTGCGATAATTGCGAACGGATAGTCGCCAACATCACGGATTAAGTAAGCCAAAAATTCAAGCGATGCATTATCTAACCAATGGGCATCTTCCAACAACAATATGTGCGGTCGGCGTAAGCTTTGCGCTTTGATCAAGGTTTTTAAGGCTGTGAAGCTGTTTTCCTGACGCAAGCTGGGTGATACTTGTGAATATAAAGAAGCTTTCCAGTGTAAACCAATCAATGCCCCTAAAAATGAAGCGGTGCGTTCAAGTTCAGCAGACAAAACTGGATCCTTCGTCTCGGCGATCAAGGCATCCATGCGTCTTTCAAAGCGGGCTTTGTTGGTGCTCTCATCTTCTGCAGAAGATTGTTCAAAATATTGGCGCAGTAAATAGCGGAAGGGGTTTAAAGGTTCACGCAAAATTTCGTCTGTCTGGCAAAGCAGTTGATCAGCAGTTTCAAGAATGTCTGACTTTTCAAAATATTCGAAAATCAACCGACTTTTGCCAAGACCGGCTTCCCCTTGAATTGTGATAATGCCAACAAAACGGCCGTTTCTAAGCGGCTGGAGTAAACTGTCTATTTGCCTTAATTCAAGCTGCCGCCCCACCATATCGCGCCGGAAAAAGGTCTCTGTCTTATCCTGTTTATAACCAAGCAGCTCAAAAACAGGTTGCGGCTGCGCGACCCCCTTAAACGTCATTGAATCAACATAGGCGATCTCATAATTGGCTGGTACGCGATCGGCGGCTGATTCATCTAACCAGATATCACCCCACTTCGTAACAGACAACAAGCGCGCCGCAAGATTCACGCTCAAACCATAACAGGTATATTCTTCACGTACGGTTGAGCCGATAAAGCCAGCATAAACAATGTTGTAAGTTAACCCAGCGCGGAAGGGAACGGCCGTTTCTGCGCGTAAATCTAACAAAAAACTCAAAATGCGTTCAGCATCATTTTCATGTGCAGTGGGTGCGCCCCAAAACAACAAAAAAGTCCCCCCAGAATCATGTGCGCCAATACGTCCGATGCGACACAAATAACCGCCATACTGGTGCAGCAAACGTAAGAGAGATGGCATGAAACTGCCTGCATCCCTTGGCTGCGGCAACTGCTGCACATTAATAAACAATGCATACACATGGCGGAACTCACCTTGCAGGGGTTGCAGCAACAAGTCCACAGGGAAAAAGCGGCTGCTTTTTTCAACAACATCCGTTGTCACGCTGTGTATAGGCAGCGCCGTTGGGAATTTGCCAGACACGGCCGTCACGCGCCAATACCCTTCTGCCGCGCCCGTCAGGGGCACGGCCGTTAAGTCACACAGGTCACCGACCACATCAATAACTGTCTGTGTCACAATCGTATCACCCGCTTCGGCAAAATCTTCACCACGAACGGCCGTATCAATCGCCACCCCACCAAATGTGTAAACGGCTGACTGGTTTAACGCCACGTCGCCATCTACAGACCATATTCCCCAGGTTATTTCACCAGCAGCGATGCTCGCACGCACAGCCAGGGTAAATGCACCATAGGGCGTCAGATAACTATCATTGCCAGCCATAAATTGTTTGATTTCCTGGGCGGCTTGCACAGTACGCAGATAACTTTCGCTGCTTAAATCTGGGAAAATAGCTTTGAATGCATCCCCTGCAAAGCCAGCGATAAAGCCGCCATTGGCATACACGCTGTGTACCAAAGGATCAAATACAGCAGTTAGCACCTGTGCCAAGATTTCGGCGCCTTCTTTGCCATAGGCCATTAACCGTGCAGATAAAGCGGTGAAACCAGAGGTATCGACAAACAAAACGACACCCTGCAAACGGCCGTTCGTTTGTCCTGCTGCTTGTCTATCACAAATGAATTTGGGGACGAGATTATGCATATTTGTTTTTCGCCACGCATTGAACGGATTTCACGAATTGGGAGCATCTTTTTGCGTGAGCTTTGTGACAAGAAAGGTTATTGGAGGATATTTTCGATCCAACTGTTGACAGTTTTGTCTAATTCAGATGTGTTATTTTGTTGCTGGGAAACGGCCGTTGCGATACCTGCTTTTTCCAATTGCTGCCACGCATAAACACGGCTTTCTTGACGGGTGGCAGGATGTTGATAAATCAAAACAAATAGCTGTTCTGACTGCGCAGCATTGCCCTGCATTTGCCATAAACGCGCCGTTGTCGTCAGCGTATCCAACAAATCTGGCGTTACCTGCAATCCGCGCCATGCTAACAGTGCAGTGTACACATGCTGCCAGGCGACTTCGCTTTCGCCTTGCACACAAGCCAAATCAGCCAAACGGGTACGTGTTGACAAAACACCCAGCGGATTATGGATCGCTTCAAAAATGGCCAAGCTTTGATCAAATAAAAAGATGGCTTGATCATAGTCATGGCGCAAAACCGCAATTTCGCCTTGACGGCTTAGACTGGTGGCAACGCCGCGTGGATCATCAAGCGTTTCACTAATCTGCATGCTCTCGCCAAAATATTGCTGGGCAGCATCATAATCACCTTGCGCCATACTGATTGTGCCTAGATAGAGCAACGAAAATGTCATGCCCCAGCGATCACCAAGCGTACGTTTGATCGCCAGACTTTGTTGACAATAGGCGACAGCTTGGGCAAACGCGCCTTGTACGTATGCTATTTGTCCAAGAATATTGAGGGCAACCGTACGGCCAAATTGATCGCCGATTTGCTCACAAATGCGTAGGCTTTCCTCCAAATAACGCTGTGCGGTTGTCAATTCACCCAGATGTCGCTGCACTGCTCCCAAATAATTGAGCGCAAACACAACGTCAGTCTGTGCATTTTGTGCGGATAAAGTCGCAACGCTTTCTTGTAATAAGGCCACAGCTTGCTCATGACGACCCATATGAAAAGCAAACCACCCCTGCCGACTTATTAATTTTCCCCGTATGATCTCCCAGGAAAGATCTTTGGCAGCAGCTGGCAATGTTTGTATCTGTGCCACGGCCGTTGCAA
>CAYGMR010000167.1:5785-9212 GCA_964350725.1 uncultured Ardenticatenaceae bacterium
TGATATTAGACATGATTTGCGGAAAAACTTTGCCGGGTATCAAAAAAATGGAAAAATGCGTTAAGATAGCCATTCTGCGCATCGATCCAACTAGCTTCTGCTGAATGCTGATCACCAAGCCACTGCCACCCAACACGCAGATTTTCGATCTCGGTTTCGATTTGGGCAAGGATATCTTTTTGATTTTCGCTGTTGAAGCCCGCGACTAAACGACCGGCTAACTGCCCATAATAATATGCATGCTGGCTGTGAATGGGCGCAAACTGCGCCGTTTTCGCTAATTTTTCCGCGCCATATTGACGCAGCAGCGGGTGGATTTGGAAACGGCCGTCCGCCACAGCATACAACCATGATTTATGCACCAACGAACGCAGCGACATTACTGATGCAGCCGCCACACGCCGTGCTGCCTCACGGGAAAATCCGCCGCTAAATACAGTTAAACCGAGCAAAGTCGTTTGGTCTGCTTCTGTGAGCAAATTCCAGGAACTGTCAAAAACCGCGCGCAGGCTGCGCTGGCGTTCTGGCATGTCGGCCAATTCCGACTCTAAGAAGTCCAGGTTTTGCTCGATCTCCTGTACGATTTCTGCCGGAGACAGCAAATCCACCCAGGCTGTCGCCAATTCAATGCCCAAAGGCATCCCTTGGACAAGTCGACAAATGCGAATAACATCCGGTAAATTTTCAGCAGTCAAGCGAAAATCATAATGACTGCGGCGTGCGCTCTGCTCAAACAATTGCAATGCATCAGCTTGTGTTTGGGAAAGCGAAACGGTTTGTGGGATTTCTAATCCGCTTACCGAAAAGAGACGCTCGCCCTGAATATTAAGCCGCTCGCGAGATGACACTAAAACAGTCACTTTTGGAGCCTGTGCCAAAATATCAACGATCAGGCTGACACTTTCTGCAAAATGAATATGCTCGAAATTATCAAACAGCAACAACAGTTGGCGTGGACGCATATAAGCCAACAGCTGTTGTTGGAGCTGTGCGGTTTCTACATGACTGCTTAAGAGAAACAGTTGTGCCAGGGATGTGATGATTTCATTGGGGTCCTGTAAGGGTGCCAACGGTACAAACCAAATTCCATCGGCGAAGGCGGGCAACGGCCGTTCTACAAAACCATGTGCCACCTGCAAGGAAAGTCGTGTTTTGCCGATGCCGCCGGGACCAAATAAAGTTACCAGGTGCACATCTGGATCGGCAAGCAACTCTCGGAGTTCAACAAGGTCGTGTTCACGACCAACAAAAGTTGTTGCTGGCGTGGGTAAATTATGGTTGACACGCGTGCTTGCAGGCACAGCATCAAGATCGGCATTGCGTGCATCAATAACAAACCCTTCATCAGCATCAAAATCAATGGATGCCCAAACGGCGGCATCGGGGGCTTGACCATCATCAGCAAAATCAGTATCCGATTGTGGGGGATTTAGACCAGCCGCGCGTAAGGTCTCAAGTTCAGCCGCCACCAAGCGCATGCCGGCGATGCGCTTCTCGCGCTCCTTCGCTAACATGCGCCCCAACAAATCCTCTAATGCCATTGGGATAGTCGGGTTAAACTGTGTGATATCGGGCAGGTGTTCTGTAAGAATATTTGTCAAAACGACACCGATTTGTTGACCGAGAAACGGCCGTTTTCCTGCCAACATCTCATACAACAACACACCAAACGACCAGATATCGCTGCGTGCATCCAGGGTTTCGCCGCGCAAAGCTTCTGGGCTGAGGTAGGCTGGGCTGCCCAAAATCGTACCAGGTTGTGTGAGCTGTCCTTCCCCACGTTCCAGGCGAGCCAGGCCAAAATCAGAAAGGCGTGGCGTGCCATCGGCCGCCAGCAAAATATTCTCTGGCTTAATATCACGGTGCAGAATCTTCAAATGATGCGCGCGGCTCAAGGCATCGGCAAGTTCGAGGGCGATATCAATGACAACAGCAACGTCCAAGGGCGCGTCAGCATCGATTAATTGGCGCAGGGATCCCCCGGCAACATATTCCAACACAATCGCAGGACGGCCGTTGCGTTCATAAGTCGCCAGAATTCCCACGATGTTTGGGTGATTCAACTGCCGCAGCGCTTCAGCCTCCTGCATGAACCGTGCCATAGCCTCGGATTCTGTTGCTTTGCGGTCGGAGGGCAGCTGTTTGATGACAACTGGCTTGCCTGTGGCTGTATCGACGCCTAAATAAATTTCGCCATGGTCGCCTTGCGCAAGCAGTTTTTCTACCTGATAACGGGATTCAGGCGGCAGCAATTCGAGCGCGGCGATTCTTTCTTTTTCAGCTGCTTGTGCTTGTACGTCTGGGGGAGCTAGACGCCGTGCGCGGATTTCTGCATATAAGGCAGTTGTTTCTGCCTCAGGCTCCACACCTAATTCTTGTTCAAGGATACGTACACATTCTTGATATTGGCGTTGTGCTGCCGATTGCTGCCCGGACCAAAAATAAAGCCGCATGAGTTGTCTCTGGGCGGGTTCATGCAAAAGGTCAAGGTTGAGGAGCAAACGGCCGTATTCGATCCCTTGTGTATATTCCCCTTGCGCCACATGCCAATCGACCAGTTTTTGCAAAGCACCAGCATACATTTGGCGCAAAGTCTCACGTTCAAAAAATTGCCAATCATCAAATTCGGGTGAATCCGGCACGGTGAAACCAGTCATGAAATCATCGTTATAGAGCGCAACTGCTTGGGAAACGGCCGTTAAACATTCCTGACAGGGTTGTTCGGGGAAATGATTGTGGTCAGCCACAAATTGTAAATTTGTCTTAAATTCAATGACATCCACCCACAAATCAGCCTCAGGATGCAGCCCGATTTGTGTGCGATCTACCAACAAGACAGCTTCACCGACAAGTCGTTTTAAGCGCGACAAGTCACGCCTCAAATTCTTCAAAGCATTTGACTGATCATATTCAGGCCACAGCAACGTAGCCAATGTGTCCCGTGTATGCGCACGGTTTGTGTATGCGAGATAGGCAAATAGGGCCACAACCTTACGACGACCTATTGTCAGCGTTGCGCCATTATCTTCAAAGCGTGGCGACCCTAATAAATGCACAGTTAATGTGGGCATACCGCATTTTACCCCATTTTAAGTATGAAAAAAGGTTGGGACGTTTTATGGGGCGTTTGTGGGCACGATTGCGGGGCGATCGGACTGTATGCTAATGGCAACAACTCAAATACAGACAAGAACAGAGTCACCTAATAAAGTGAGAACCAACATGAACAGTTCACAAAAATTTTATCTATGCCCAATATGTTTTCATGCCACAGAAACACGGAGCGAAACGCACGAAAAATCACATGGCCCTATGCTGGAATATAATGGATATCCTCTTGGTCATACTCAGTTAAAACCACTACAAAACCAAAATGGCACGCTCAAATCAAGCATGCCGCGCTGGATGACTCAACCATCGCGCCGCA
>CAYGMR010000167.1:9222-10753 GCA_964350725.1 uncultured Ardenticatenaceae bacterium
AGTCTGCAACCCGCTTTTTAGCACTATTGTGTTTAACGTTTCGATTACAGTTAACCGCGCAGAACGAGCTTTAGCCAGCTCATTATGTACCAGCCTCCGGCAAGCTTAGTGCTTTGTCAACTAAATTTGTTTGCGTTTGTAGTGACGGCTTCAGCCGTTTCACAGCTGAAGCGGTTACTACAAACCGCTTAAAAAACTTGCTTTACAAAGCAGTTAGGCTTTGTCAAAGCGTGAAACAACTAACGAATAAAAATAAGGAAAGAAAAATGAATTACGCTGCCCCTATTGTTACACACGACAAAAACACACGCGCCCGGATTATATTTTATGAACAATTCAATGATGTCCACAAGCGGGCACAAATCAACAAAATATGGTCAACCTTGATACGCAAGGATCATCGCTTACAAAATTTATCCACAGCAAAAACGACAGCAAATGTCCAATCTAGTCAATCTGCGGGTGTACAGTTGGTTTCAATCAAGCAAATAGTTGGCAGCCAAGGTCGTGCAGACGACTTTGATTCTGAGTTTCGCCCGCTAAAGAAACATGACCGCGAGCGCTGGCTTGGTGTGGCAGCCGCACGCTATTTGGGCCAATCACTCCCACCGGTGTCACTGGTACGTCTGGGTTGTTCCTACTACGTGCGCGATGGTCACCACCGTATATCTGTAGCCAAAACGATGGGTCAACAAGAAATCGAGGCCGAAGTTATCATGTGGGATGCTGAATCAGACGCTGTCTGTGACGCAGCCTAAAACCCACTCATTTATTTATCAACCCTGATTGCTAGGCAGTTAGGGATAAACTTTAAATCACTATTAGGAGAATAGTAATGACATTTAATCACAACTCAATTCAAGCGTTTAGGTCCCAAATTAGTGGCAAACTGATTCAACCCGATGATGCTGCTTATGATGAGGCCCGTCAACTTTATAATGGCATGATCGATAAAAAGCCTGCGCTGATTATCAAAGCCAGTCATGTGGACGATGTAGTTGCTACGGTCAATTTCGCACGTGAAAACGATGTGACCCTTGCTGTGCGCGGTGGAGGGCATAACGGAGCCGGTTTAGGATCGGTGGATGATGGCCTGGTTCTTGATCTTGGTGACATCAATCATGTTGAGGTGGAAGCAAACGGCCGTTTCGTCAAAGTTGGCGGCGGTGCGACATTTGGTGAAGTTGATGCCACAACCGTCCCACAAGGACTTGTCATTCCAAGTGGCGTCATTTCTTCAACCGGTGTGGGTGGGCTCACCCTCGGCGGTGGCATGGGGTATTTCAGCCGTAAATATGGCTTGACTGTTGACCATTTGCGTCGCGCAACGGTTGTGCTGGCCGATGGTTCGGTCGTGACAGCCAGTGCCGACGAACATCCAAACCTTTTCTGGGGTTTGCGCGGTGGTGGTGGCAACTTTGGCATCGTCGTCGAATTCGTTTTCGAGGCGCAACCTACAGACACGGTTTTAGCCGGGCCTGTGTTTTGGGACATTTCAGAAGCAGAAGCCGTGATGCAATGGTATCGTGAG
>CAYGMR010000168.1:0-10751 GCA_964350725.1 uncultured Ardenticatenaceae bacterium
CAGATGCATTTAGAGGAAATGAAGGAGCGGTCAAATACACTGCTCCAGCAACTATTCCCGCCGGAACAGTAATTAGTTTTGTTACAAACTCAACTGATTTTGTAGCAGATAATGATGCAGGTGTTGGAACAAATGGATTCAACTTGTCTGCCAGTGGGGACCAAGTCTTCGCATTCCAAGGCGCTTCAGCATCGCCAACCTTCACTTTTGCTGCACAAATAAACAGTACCGCCTGGCAAGCAACAGCATCAAGTTCTAATGATTCCGCAATACCAATGGGGTTAACAGATGGCATAAATGCAGTTGCAGCTGGTGCAGGCTCTGGTGCCGAAGATGAATATGATAATGCATGGTATACAGGCATAACATCTGGAACAGCAGCGGAAATATTGGCCGCAGTATCTGACGCATCAAATTGGACAGGTCATAATTCCGACTATACTCCCTATACTTCTAATTTCACGATTACTGATGGTGATAGTGAAACATTTCTATTAATCACCGAAGTAGTAGTCACACCCACAGAAGGCGAATTTATTGAAATTTACAACCCGGGCGGAACGGCCGTTGACCTCAGTGATGTGTACCTCACCGATGCCACTTTTACCGGCACTCCCTCTACTTATTACTACAACATCGTCACTGGCATAAACGCCGGGGGTGGTGGTTTCAGTGATTTCAACGCCCGCTTTCCTGATGGTGCCAGCATCGCAGCTGGCGAATACCAAACGGTAGCGCTCAATGGTTCAGACGATTTCAATGCAACCTATGGCGTTCTACCCACATACGAATTATATGATGATGCAGGTGCAACCGATGGCGTGCCCGCCATGCGTGAAGCAACTCCTGGCTCCATCAATGGTCAAGGTGGTCTTACTAATGGAGACGAAGTTGCTATTCTTTATTATTGGGATGGCGCGACAGACCTTGTAACTGACCTCGATTATACTGTGTGGGGCAATACAAGTGATGGTGTTGATAAAACGGGTGTTTCTATCGATGGCCCAGATGGTGATTCAGATGACAGCACTTACTTGGCTGACACTGACCTTGCGTCTCAGGACATCATTAGTCCTGCCACCCATTCAAATGGCAGCTCCTGGCAGCGTGAAGACCTGACCGAAGGGACCGAGACCAAAACGGGCGGCAATGGCGCGGGTGGTCACGATGAAACCTCCGAAGACCTCTCCAACACTTTCTGTACATTTGATCCTACACCGAACGCCGTCACCCAATGTCCGCCGCCACCCGCTAACGACATCATCATCAATGAACTGCAAGCCGACCCAGATGCAACCAATGGCGATGCCAATGGCGATGGCACGGCAGATACAACTGAGGATGAATTTGTCGAGATTGTCAATAACTCTGGCGCCGATTTAGACATGACTGGGTGGACATTATCAGATGGCGCTGGTGTCAAACATACATTCCCTGCTGACAGCATTGTTCCCAACGGCTGTGCCATTGTCGTTTTTGCTGGTGGCACGCCCACAGGCTCATTTGGTGATGCAGTCGTACAAACAGCTAGCAGTGGCGGTTTGAGCTTAAATAATGGTGGCGATAGTGTAACAGTAAATGATGGCAGCACTGACCGTGCCAGTTATACATACGGAAGTGAAGGGGGTGATGATCAGTCACTCACACGTGATCCCGATATCACCGGACCAGAGCCGCTTGTCAAACATTCCACAGCAACTGACTCCGGCGGCGCACTCTTCTCGCCCGGCACCCAAATTGATGGCACACCCTTCCTGGGTTGTCAAGACATCTATATCCATGATGTACAAGGGTCTGGCTCTAGTGTGACAGCACCTGGCACGACAGTTACCGTAGAAGGTGTTGTCGTCGGTGACTATCAAGGGACTGACGAGTTAGATGGTTTCTTCCTGCAAGAAGAAGACAGTGATGCAGATGGCGATGCAAATACATCCGAAGGTATTTTCGTTTATTGTGGTGCATGTGCAGTTGATGTTGCCGAAGGCAACATTGTCGAAGTAACGGGCCTCCAAGAAGAATACTTCAACATGAGCCAGTTAGACGTACCTGCTGCCACCGGCGGTTCCGTCGTGGTTGTGGATGGGGGTGATAATTCGGGGCTGGTAACGGCCGTAACCATCGATCTGCCCGCGCCAGCTTCCACATCTGCTGAAGGCACCTTCGAACAGTACGAAGGCATGTTGGTCGAGTTTGTAGACGAACTAACCGTCACAGAATACTTTGAACTGGCGCGTTTTGGTCAAATCGTCTTGTCTGAAGGCGGCAAGCTACGTCAATTCACCGATACAGATTTCCCCGATGAAACCGGTTATACGAATCATCTGAATGAAATCGCAACCCGTCGCATCATTCTCGACGATCTAAATAACGATCAAAACATCGATCCAGTCTACCATCCACAACCAGGTGGTTTCAGCGTCACCAACTTTATGCGTGGTGGTTATACTGTTACCAATTTGACTGGTGTGATGCATTGGTCATTCCCCGGATCGGGTGACAATACATGGCGTATCCGGCCACAAATTACAAACCCAGTTAGCTTCACCAATTCAAATCCGCGTGAAGCTGCCCCAACCCTGGCTGGTGGTGGCGGTGTCGTCGGCGATATTAAAGTCGCCAGCTTCAACGTACTCAACTACTTCACCACCATTAACAACGGAAGCAACATTTGTGGCCCAGCCGGTAATTTAGGTTGTCGTGGTGCCAACAGCGCAATCGAACTGACTCAGCAAACTGAAAAAATCGTTGCCGCCATGCAAATCATGGATGCCGATGTTATCGGTTTGATGGAAATTGAAAACGATGCTTCACCCGGTGCAGTTGCCTATCTCGTTGATGCGCTCAACACCGAAATGGGTGCGGGTACCTATGATTATATCGACACCGGTTTCATTGGCACCGATGCCATCAAGGTGGCCATCATTTACAAACCAGATGTTGTCACACCAAAAGGCGCTTACGCCGTGCTAGATGATGTGTCTTTTACAGACCCCAACAACACGGGGACGGATAAAAATCGTCCGGCACTCGCCCAAACCTTTGAAGTCACAGAAGCTGGTAATGGAAGCTTAGGTGAAGCCTTTACCTATGTTGTCAACCATCTCAAATCTAAAGGCTCTGGCTGTGGTGCAGGTGACGATGACACCACCACAGGTCAAGGCAATTGTAATGGCACACGTACCGCTGCTTCCGCAGCATTGCTCGCCTGGTTGGACACCGACCCAACTGATACAGCAACGAATCTCGGTGCTGTCGATTCTGATTTCCTGATCGGTGGCGACCTGAACTCGTATCGGTTGGAAGACCCAATTACAACCCTTACAAACGCAGGCTACACGGATCTTATTGACAGTTTCGAAGGTGCAAGTGCATACAGCTATGTCTTTAGTGGTGAATGGGGTTATCTAGATCATTCGCTCGCCAGCCCCACGCTAACCTCACAGGTTGCGGATGTGTCAGTTTGGCATATTAACTCAGATGAAGTCAATCTGTTAGATTACAATGACACCATCCAAGACGCAGGTGAAGCATCCTTTGAAGCCAAACCAGCGACAAACCCATTGTATGCTGACGATCCCTACCGCGCTTCTGACCATGATCCCGTTATCGTTGGTTTAAATCTAGAGGCAATCGACACGGGCAGCTTACCTAACTATGGGGCTGCCTGGCACACATTCAATGACCAGTGGCTCGGTTCCGTATGGCGCGAAGATGATGGCGTCGTCCGCACGGGCAGCCCATGGGTGCCCAACGCGACTGTTGGCATTGATGTAGATGTCACAAATGGTCCTGGTTGGTTAGCCTGTTGGTTCGACTGGGATGCAAGCCTGACATTCGACAATGATGAACTCATGGTTGATGAGGATGTAGTGAACGGAAACAACAGCATCAGCTTCATTGTTCCTGGGGACGCACAAACTGGAGCTGGCCAAATGTTAAATGCCCGCTGCCGTCTGTATGAATATGAACCAGTTACACCTAGTTTGCTCTCAGACGCTTTGCCAACTGGTCAGGTTTATGGTGGTGAAGTTGAAGATTATACCTTTGAGTTCACCCCAACGGCCGTTTCTCTGCAAACGTTCGCAGTTGACCAATCGATCAATTTGATCTGGGTCGTGCTTCTCGTGGCAGTATTCGGACTGGGCTTGAGTTTGTTTATGGTGCGCCGTCGTACCCAATAGACTCACTGCTCAATTAACACAAAAAGGGCGTATGCTGAAGCATACGCCCTTTTTTATTGCCAAACAACGCCACCCAATCTATACTGGCTGCATATGGAACACTTGCACAAAATAGGTGAAAAACAAAAGTTACCCAACTTGGCGCTGTTACCAGGCATTTTTAAACAATTCCCCGATATTCAAGCTGTCTATCTATTTGGCTCGACGGCCTCCGGCAAAACCCATGCCGAAAGCGATTTAGACCTGGCAATTGTGCCGCGCACAGCGAAATTGCGTGAAAACCAGCTGCAATTATTAACCGAACTGGCCCGCCAGGGCTTCTGTGATGTCGATCTCGTTTTTTTAGATACTGAAGATATCGTTCTCAAATTCGAAGCTGTGCGACAAAACAGACCTATCTATACCACACCAGAATTCGACCATGGCAGCTATTTTTCATTGATTATCCGCCAATATTTTGACTTTGAGCCATATTTACAGGTCCAACGCGAAGCTTATAAACGGAGAATTTTAAATGGTTAAACGTAATATCGTTCAAAAGCGCCTGAAAAAATTGGACGAGTTCCTAGAAATTCTAAAAAATCTACAGAAGTATAGTTTTGTAGAATTTAGTACAGAGCCTGAACGTTATGGCAGTGCGGAACGATTTTTGCATTTAGCAATTGAAACAATGACCGATATAGGCAATCATATCGTTGCAGATGATTATTTAGGTGAAGTTAATTGGTATAGTGATATCCCACGAATTTTAGCGGAAAACGACTACATAGATTCTGATTTAAGTGAAACATGGATTCAGATGATTGGTTTTCGCAATATCCTAGTTCACGATTACGCAGATATCGATCTCAAAATTGTTTATGATGTTCTGAAAAACCACTTAGATGATATCAAGATGATCCGCAATTTTTTTGCTCAATATTTGTAAAAACAGATTAGGGATTTATGGGATTTTTAATCCCCAAAATGTATCATCTCAATAAAACGGGGCTGAACCGTCAAGAAGTTCAACTTTTGGCAAAAGTTGAACTTCTACACCCCAAAATATTGAGATGATACCCCAAAATCCCATAAATTCCTGACTTTCCTCATCAAAACAAACGTACCTCTACCAACTCACCAGCCAACAAACCAGCTTTATTCAATGGGATTTTGATTAAGCCATCGGCATTAACCAAGGTATAGATGAGATTACTTTTGCCGAAAACAGGAACGGCCGTATAGCCCTCATCCCCTTCCTCCAAACGTGCAGGCACAAAATCCTCACGCCCACTTTCACTGGCAATATTTTGACTAAGTCGCGCCCACACCTGTCCACTTTTGGGCGGCTGTGACATGCCCTGTAAACGATAAATCGCCGGGGTGCCAAACATATCAAACTGTACCATTGCTGAAACCGGATTGCCGGGTAAACCCAGCACGGGCTTGTCATCAACCACCCCCACGATCGTGGGTTTACCTGGACGGGTGGCTACCCCATGCAGCAAAACGCCTGGTTTACCCAAGCGCTCAATCACCCCCACTGTCATGTCCCGGACGCTTACCGAAGAACCAGCCGACATGACCAGCATATCGGCACTCGCAAGGGCTGCCTTCGCGGCGCTTGCGAGTGCGGCAAAATTATCAGGAATGATCTCACCGACGAGGGGCACACCCCCAGCACGCTGCACTTGTCCCGCGACCGTATAGCTGTTTATGTCGCGAATTTGACCAGGGCCGGCAGTCTGGCTGGGATGGATAACTTCATCGCCTGTTGCCAAAATGGCCACACGCGGCCTCCGTGTCACACTGACCTCCATGATTCCTAATGCTAATAAACCGCCTAAATCTTGGGGGCGCAGCAGATGGCCTGCCAGTAATATCTCCGCGTTTGCGCCCACATCTTCACCAACCTGCACAATGTTTTGACCAACAGCCACAGATTTGAAAACTTCGATTTCGTAAGGAGGCACGGCCGTTTCCCCACCCACATTTTGTGTCAATTCGATCTGCACAACGGCATCGGCCGTTGCTGGAATCATGCCACCCGTATGCACAATCGCGGCTTCACCAGACGATAAAATTACATTCGCTGCTTGCCCCATCGGCACTTCGCCTATCACTTGTAAAAAGGCGGGTAAACTGCCACTTGCACCGTATGTATCGGCCGCACGCACAGCATACCCATCCATTGTGCTGCGCTGGAATGCAGGTAACGCATGGGGTGCATGAATTGCCGCACCTGTCACACGCCCTAAACTAGCGGTCACAGCGACCGTCTCTGCAGGCAAAATATGCTGCATATGTTTAAACAAAAGTGCCCGTGCAGCATCAGGCGGTAGAACATTAAAAAATTCAGGCATAAATAACTCTCATTTACTTGTCATGTCTGCCTTCGCAGACATCCATTTTTTTGGATTCCCGCCTCCGCAACCATGACAGTTCAAATCAGTTTGTAAACAGATTAGTAAGACTATAGGCTACAAAACTTGTGCATTTATCCAGGAGACGCCACGCGCTGCGGCGCACCGTTCGACTGAGCTCACGCCGAAGCCACAAATGCGTGAAAACCGTAGCTCGAACATCCTTGTTCGGGCATCGAACAGGGATGTTCGATTCACACAGAAGCAACGTTAAGGATTAAAAACAGGAAACGCATTACCAACGGCCGTTCCCAACATCAACACAACCGTCCTTCAGCTTTAGGCCGCGTCAAAGCGGCTGCCGCGGTGGCTGCCCGAAACGCGTGCGGAGGCGATCGCTCAGAAACGTTTGCACATTATCGCTCAAAAGTTGTAAGCAGCCATATTGAATCTACAAAACGCGGACTGGAAGAAACAATAGCAAAATAGTCCGCATACATTGCAGTCCGAATTTCCTACGATTCACCAATCAGCTCGATCAGGCCAGCTTCATCAAGCACCTTGACGCCTAATGTTTGTGCTTTACTTAATTTGCTGCCAGCTTTTTCACCGGCGAGTAGATAATCTGTGTTCTTGCTCACCGAACCGGTCACTTTACCACCATTGGCTTCAATCAACGCTTTGGCTTCTTGACGGCTCATGCTGGGCAGCGTGCCCGTTATCACAAAGGTTAATCCATCTAGCGCTACGGCCGTTACTTCCGTAACTTCAACCTCAAAATTCAACTTCGCCTCCCGCAATTTTTCGACGATTTCACGATTGCGTGGTCGAGCAAACCAATCCACAACCGCAACGGCCGTTTGTGGACCGATACCTTCAATTTGTTCAAGCGTTTCCTGGGTTGCCAGCGCCAGTTGATCAATCCCACCAACAGCATTTAACAGGGTGGTAGATACCACATTGCCGACAAAACGAATGCCCAAAGCCGTCAACACACGATCGGCCGGTTGGGCTTTACTGGCTTCTAAACCAGCCAATAAATTATCAACTTTCTTCTCTTGATGCCCTTCTAAGGCAAGTAAATCGTCGCGCTGTAAGCGGTAAATATCACCAATATCTTTAATCAATCCCTCAGCCACCAATAAAGCGGCCGTTTTACTGCCAAAACCATCAATATCCATGGCACTGCGTCCAACAAAATATTCAACACGACGCACAAGTTGTTCAGGACAGGCGGAATTATCACAATAAACAGCGACTTCACCAGGAATACGAACGGCTGGTTCCCCACATATGGGACAATAGGACGGCCGTTGCACCACCTGCTCGGACCCATCACGTAAATCAACCACGGGGCCGATGATATAGGGGATTACATCACCAGCGCGTTTGACAATCACTGTATCGCCTATACGAATATCTTTGCGCTCGATTTCATCATAATTGTGCAATGTGGCATTGCGTACAACCACACCGCCAATTTCAACTGCTTCCAAGACTGCCACTGGGGCTAAAATGCCGGTACGTCCTACATTTACTTGTACATCTAATAATTTGGTGGTTTTCTCTTGTGCTGGGAATTTCATCGCCACCGCCCCGCGTGGATCCTTACCCACAAACCCCAGGCTGTCTGCTAAGGGACGGTCATTGATTTTGACCACCATACCATCGACTTCATAATTGATCTGATTGCGTTTTTCTATCCATTGCTCGTATTCGGCGGCGACTGCCTCTAAATTCGGACAATAGACGTTGTCAGGCGTTACCGGAAAGCCATACTCGCGCAGCATTTGCAGCCGCTCCCACTGCGTATCGGGGATATCAAAACCTTCCCAAATGATGAAATCATAACAGTAGAGCTGCAACGGCCGTTGCGCGGTTTTTGTCGAATCTAACTGCCGCAAAGAACCCGCAGCTGTATTACGTGGATTCATATACAAGGGCAAACCGGCATCAGCACGCGCCTGATTGAGCGCTTCAAATTTATCTAAGGGAAAAAAGACTTCACCGCGAACAACCAAATAGGGAGGTATAGGCAAATCAATTTGGGGATCAACCGGCAAGCGTTTAGGGAGGCTGAAAAGTGTGCGTAGATTTTGAGTTACATCCTCGCCCACTTCACCATTACCGCGTGTTGCGCCCTGTACAAACACGCCATCCCGATACGTTAACACAACTGTAAGGCCATCAAACTTCGGTTCTGCCACATAATCGAGGTGCATATCAGGATCGGGTAACAAACGGCCGATACGTGTGCGCCAGGCACGTAAACCCTCGACATCAAATGCATTTGATAAACTCAAAATGGGGGCTGGATGAGTGACCTTCTCAAACCCAGCTAAGGGCTCTGCTCCAGCCCGTTGCGAAGGTGAATCGGCCGTTACCAACTCAGGATTGGCTTCTTCGAGCGCCAAAAGTTCACGGTATAATGCATCATATTCGGCATCACTAATGACGGGTGAATCCAACACATGATATCGATATAAATGGAAATTTATCGTGTCACGCAGTTCTAAAATTCGTTCGTTGGCTTGCAGTTCACTCATTTATTCATCTCTCGTTTTTCTACTAGACATGCTTCTTAATTAAAAATAGGACACAGATATACGTTGATCAACACCAATAGTGTCGCTTCGCTTATTTTATATCTGTGTGCATCCGTATCCAAAAATCTTGGTTCGCTTATTCAGGAATGACCTTACTACTGTCCCGGTTCAATCTCAAACTTAAAAATTCCAACCAAATTCGAAGGCGCAGTTGGCTGCATACAGCGATTGATACTGCGCATACGGTAAAAATGGTTGGCGGCATCGGCAAGTGCATTGGTATGCAGGTAGGGTGAACTGTCAACATTGGGCAAGGATGTGGTGCCACTATCTGCGGGCTGGAAGTAGACGGCCGTTTCACTCGCCCAAATCTCATACCCCCGACTTTCATCCGGATCATTATCCGTCCAACTTAACACGCCATCGGGCGCCGCGTCAGCAATACCCAAGGTCGTGGGGGATTCAGGTGGCAATGGACAAGAGACACTGTTGGCGGCACCCGGGGTGCCGCCCAGCAAATCACTAGCCGCCCAATTGACGGCAAGGCTGTTATCTAATTCTGGGCTAACTAAAGAAAGCGATGGCCCATTGCTATCGGGTTCTGTTACCCACGGCGGATCATCGTCAAACACCACTTGATCCACAACCTGACCTAAATCATTGGAAAGTGCCACTGTCTCACCGCTATTAGATAACTTACCAGATGTCCATTGAAAAACTTGATAGCCATTGCCGCTGTAGGTACTGCTGTCGATGCTGACAACAATATATTCATCGGGAGCAATCGAGGTACCAACCGTAAAAGTATAGACCACCCCATCCGAAATACGATAATCATCCAACGCAACGGCCGTATCCCCAGCATTATATATTTCAAGAAATTCATACACTTCATCATCTCCTTGCGTAGGAGAAGGATTATAATGCAGCTCGTTAATAACCAGTTCGGGCAAGGGAATGGCGCTAAAAACGGCCGTTATGGTTGTATCCGTGTTGATTGTGAGGGCGGTTTGGGCATTGGGATCGGCCGTTTCTTGCCATTCAACAAATTCATAACCAAATGCAGGCACCGCTTCTAATTGCATCGGTACATTCATAAAATAAGGGCCGCTATATCCGCTGACGGGCACTTTGACGCTGCTCACAAATACGTCCCCTTCACCGACGATATTGACGGTGAGATCAGATGTGCCTGGATTGCCAAAATAATTATCGATATGCGTGCGCATGTAAGACGGCCGTTCAATACCGAACTCATGCACAACATCAATATTATTATGCCAGTTACTCAAAGAAGAAGGATTGCTCCAACGTGCGATTTGTCTTGGCATTTCAGGCTCCAACTCAGCTTTCATTGCGTCCACAACAGCCAAAACCCGCGCAGGATCAAAGGAAATATTGATGTGGCTGGCAAAACGCTGCATAAATTCAGCCTCAAAATCATCATTTTTCAACAATTCACGCAGCAATAATGTTGACCAGGGTGGATTTGGCCAGGATGGTCCAGTCGTCGAGGTTGCAAATGAAAGCGAATCAAATGTGTAATCTTCCCCACCTGGCCAGCCAAATCCATAATCTGTATCGAATATAATCCAACGCCAACGGCCGTCTACGGTACGGGGTCGCCAATATTTCAAATTATTGCCTGGCCAATCAGTATTAGCCATGTATATTTCTGCGAT
>CAYGMR010000169.1:0-10744 GCA_964350725.1 uncultured Ardenticatenaceae bacterium
AAGCACAAGCCGCATTACAACGTACGGCTGAAAGACGACAAGCGCTATCCCTACATCAAAGTGCATTGGGCTGATGATTTCCCCAAAGTCACCGTCACACGCCGCATGAACCGCGACGGTTCGCGCTACTTTGGGCCTTACACTTCTGTGTGGGCAGTGCATCAAACCCTTGATTTATTGCGCAAGGTTTTCCCTTATCTGACTTGTGATCGCACGATTAACGGCAAAGATGATCGCGCCTGTCTTTATTACGACATCAAATTGTGCAGTGGCCCCTGTATTGGCGCGGTTAACAAAGCCCAATATCGGGGTATGATCCAGCAGTTGATGGATTTTCTGAATGGCAAATCAGAAGGCATTATTGAACAGCTAGAAGCACGCATGTTGTTTGCCGCCGACAATTTGCAATTTGAAAAGGCAGCCGAGATTCGTGATCAGCTCAAGGCAGTTAATCGTATTGTCGCTAAACAAAAGGTGATTTCAGCAGCCGACAGTGACCAGGATGTGATTGCTTTTGCACGCGAGCAGGGGGATGCGTGTGTGCAGATTTTCTTCATTCGCCATGGCAAATTGATTGGCCGGGAATATTTCTTGTTGGACGGGACCGAAGGGGAGAGCGATGGAGATGTATTGCAAGAGTTTATGACCCAGTTTTACGATGAAGCGGCCCATATCCCCAAAGAGGTACTGCTGCCACATGAAGTCAACGAGGCGATGGTAATTGAGGAATGGCTGCGCACGAAACGCAGCACCAAAGTCACTATCAAAGTGCCGCAGCGTGGTGTTAAAAAAGAGCTGGTGCAAATGGCTTCGCGTAATGCTGAAGATACCCTGGCGACTTTGCGGCAGCAATGGGCGGCGGATCGCTCTAAACATGTTGAGGCGATGTCAGAATTGCAAGAAGCACTGGATTTGCCTGCGCCGCCATCACGCATTGAATGTTATGACATCAGCCATACGCAGGGTGCGCAGACGGTGGGCTCAATGGTTGTGTTTGTGCAGGGTGCGCCGCGCAAAAGCGATTACCGCCGGTTCAACATTCAGACTGTGACGAATGATGATTATGGCGCAATGAAAGAAGTGCTCATGCGTCGTTTTCAGCGTTATAAAGAGTCACTTGCGGGTGAACTGCATGACCCCAGTGAAATTGGCAAAATCAAAAAAGAAACGGCATGGGCACTGCTGCCAGATTTATTGATTGTCGATGGTGGCAAGGGACAGTTGTCGATGGCGCGCGAAGTTTTGGCAGAATTTGATTTGGTTGATGAGGTGCCTTTGGCTGGGCTAGCCAAACAGGAAGAAGAATTGTTTGTTCCTGGTAAGTCCAAGTCGGTGCTGCTGCCTCGGCGTTCACAAAGTTTATATTTGGTGCAGCGCGTGCGTGATGAAGCGCATCGTTTTGCGAATGAAGGCCATCGCAAACGCCGGGCAAAAGTTGGTACTGCTTCGATTTTGGATAGCATTCCTGGGGTAGGTCCAAAACGGCGTAAGGTGTTGATTAAACGGTTTGGCTCATTGGATGGGTTGCGGAAGGCCACGGTTGAGGAAATCGGTTCAACGCCGGGCATTCCGTATAATGTTGCGGAATCAATCAAGGCGTTTTTGGATTAGGGGCGCAAATATTTTGGCCCCGACCTAGACGAATTGACATCGGCAGCTAACTAAAAGAAGTACATTGCAGCATACTGTTGTGTTAGGAAGTGAAATATGAATCCAGATATCTTTATTGAGCATATGGCAAATAACGCCAAGATTATGACCGCGACAGTGGCCGATGTTGATGTTGAACAAGCACGTTGGCGGCCAGATGCTGATTCCTGGTCAATATTAGAAGTCATCCATCATCTTTATGATGAAGAACGACTCGATTTTCGCACGCGCCTGGATCATATTTTGTACAAACCGGGCGTCATTTGGCTACCCATCGATCCAGCAGGGTGGGTACAATCACGGAACTACAATCAGCAGGATTTTGAGACTATCCTGGCAAAATTTCAGGAAGAACGCCAAAAATCGTTAACATGGCTGCGTGATCTTGCAGCACCTAATTGGGAGGCGACTTACGAGGCACCTTTTGGCATTGTTAAAGCGGGTGACATGTTTGCTGCCTGGGTCGCGCATGATCTTTTGCATATTCGCCAGCTTATTGAGATTCGCTGGGCATTTACCACACGGACATTACGGCCGTATAAAGTCATTTATGCGGGAGACTGGTAGACGATGACGGTCGGATTTGTTGATCAAACATTTGCCCAGCGGTTGGAAGCAGCCCATACTTGGCGCAGTGTGGCGTATACACGGGCGCAAAAAAGATTGCGGCCCCCAAATGGGTGTGAGGTTGAGGCAGTGGCGGATGGATTTGCTACGTTCGCAGGCAAGCAGTCGCCGCTCAACAAAGCTTCTGGCATTGGGTTTGCTGACCCACTATCCATCGCCACGCTTGACCAAATTGAGCGTTTTTATAGGCGTAAAAACGTATTGCCGAGAATTGAATTGTGTCCTTTGGCTGATGATTCTTTGCGTGCTTTGTTGGCAGAACGCGGGTATCGTTTGGAGCAATTTTTTAATGTTTATTATCGTGTGGTGGGGGGGCAACGGCCGTATCCAATCAAACTCCCACCCCACACAACCATACACCAAACACAACCTGACGATGCTGATGAATGGATCAACGTCACAACATGCGGATTTGAGAGTACCACATCGCCATCCCAACTGGGCCTGGAAATTCAAGCGCCCAATTTTCATAGCGCTAACTCAACGTGTTACATGGTGCGGGCTGGTAAGAAAATGGTTGCTGGTGGTATGATGGCAACCCATAACAAAATCTCTGAATTTGGTGGCACGAGTACATTGCCGGCCTATAGAAGACAAGGGTTGCAAACAGCACTTTTGCACACTCGTCTCAATATGGTTCGTGAAATGGGTTGTGACTTTGCCATGGTGCTGACCACGCCGGGCACAAATTCGCAGCGAAATATTGAAAGTGTCGGTTTTCGATTGGCATATACAAAAGTGGTCATGGTAGGAAAATGGAACAAATAACGCTTATCGCAATTACAAAGTTTGGCCTGGAAACAGTGGTCAAAAATGAAATAAAAGAATTAGGCTTCGAAGACCTGCGTGTCTCCGATGGCAAAATTGAATTTGAGGCACAAATGATTGACATTCCGCGCCTCAATTTATGGTTACGCTGTGCGGATCGCGTGCTGATCAAAATCGCTGAATTTAAGGCGCTTACATTTGACGAGCTTTTTGAAAAGACAAAAGCTTTACCCTGGGAAAACTGGATTCCGGCCGATGGCGAATTTCCTGTGAATGCGAAGAGCGTTAAATCGGTCCTGCAAAGCAGCAAAACCTGCCAGTCGATTGTCAAAAAGGCTGTCGTTGATCGCCTCACAGATTATCATGCTGTGGATTGGTTTCCTGAAACCGGGCCGTTGTACAGTATTCAAGTATCAATGCGCAATGATATCGCGCAATTGACTTTGGATACCTCTGGTGCCGGATTGCATAAGCGCGGCTATCGTGAAGATGGTGGGGATGCCCCGCTGAAAGAGACACTTGCGGCCGCATTAGTCAAATTGAGCTATTGGGATAAAGATAGACTTTTGATTGATCCTTTGTGCGGGTCGGGGACAATTTTGATTGAAGCGGCGATGATTGCACGCAATATCGCGCCGGGCTTAAAAAGATCCTTTGCTGCTGAGGAATGGCCGCTCATTGAGTCAGATATATGGCAAGTGGCGCGGCGTGAAGCACAAGATGCCAGACTTGTGAATGACGAGTTGCAGATATTTGGCTATGACATTGATGGAGCTAGCATTAAAATGGCGCGTTTTAATGCCAATAAAGCCGGGGTGAGCCGCAATATTAGTTTTGAGCAGAAGGATGTCAAAGCGTTATGGATCGATCGGCAATATGGGGTTCTCATTTCTAATCCACCATACGGCCGTCGCATGGCAAATTACCGTGAACTAAATGCAATATATATCTCGCTGAACAAGACTTTTAGAAAGAAAAAAGGGTGGTCGATTTATGTTTTGACGGCCGATAGTAAATTCCCAGATTATTTTAAGCGTGCACGGCCGAATCGGGTCAGAAAATTGTACAATGGCAATATTAAGGTCAATTACTACCAATATTATGGTGAAAAACCACCGCAGGATTTGGAAGAAACTTGATGTTGCGGTTCTCGGTGGATGAGCTGTTTACTCCCAAAAAATCTCATCACCAAAATGCGTAAAAGCGAGATCTCTGATCGTGTTTGGTAGGGGAACCCCTTTGATTTTGAGTGCGACATCAGTTGATAAATCTGTGATTCTATAAGGCAATTCCCCTTCTTGTGTGACAACCGCAGTATAGGCAGTGTTGACCGATCCGGTGTACGTGTCCCAAATCTCAATTCTATAAATACCAGGTGTTAGGTTTTGTAAAATTAATGTTGCGTTGCCTGGGGCAATGAATGCCTTATCAACCACATTTTTCCAAGTATGATCTGCGTTGTCAATCCATAAAAGGGTATGCATATTTGTGTTATCTTGCACACCCCATGCGCGGATGGTACCGCTAATCTCTGAAAGTAAAACCTGCTGATGGCCGCTTAGATCAGTTCCAATTTCCTCATAGTGGCCATTGTTCAGTGGTTCACTTTGGATGAAGTTATTGTAAGCAGCAAAAATAGCGCCAAGATTTGAGGTTTCATTTGGAAACGTGTCCTCATTAGATGGCAAAAACAAACGTGGATACCATTCACCATCACAACTGTAGGCGAGCGTGCCTACGTGTGCCCACAATTTTTTGTGGTACCAGGTTCCACTAGGATCTAAGGCGATTTCAGGGTGTTGCTCGTGAGTTCCGTTGTCCCAAACACCTCCTTCCCCGCGTATGATCGGTTTGGTCGATGCTAGCAGCTGTTCATAATCTTGAAAGCGTCGCCAGCATTCGCGCACATAAGCTGCCGAATCGTGATAGATTAAGCTCACCAGATCGCCATTGTTGCTGTTTGCGTTTGTATACCAATGTTTGTCGGCATAATCCATCTCTGCAGCGGACCAGAAATCAGTGGGGAAACTATGCCAGAATGAATTGCTTATCATGATGTGGCGTGGCGCGATTGCATGGATATAGCGTGCCAAATTTAATGCGGCTTCTTGACTGGCACTATCCCATGGATCGGCTTCATTTGCCATTTCCAAGGAGTGCAATGCTGTTGAATATGACCAACGCCCGACAAAATAACGTGCGTAAGCTTCTTGATACCATCGTGCGGGTAAATTTTCATCTGCGTAAAAATTGTGATTTGTAAAGTCAAATTTTCCCAAAGAGCCGTCCGGCTGCATACGATTGAGTACACCATCGTTTTTATGAAATAAGGGTAGTTTATGATAAACGCCATATTGCTCTGACAGCGCAAAAATTTCATCTAATTTGGCTGCACTGCGCTGGTCAATATAAGTATGGGTGTCGGGGTCGCTGCGTGTGAGCAGATTCGCACCCCACATGTCGCGGGCTTCCTCAAAACGTTGGTATTGCATGGAGTGAACGCCTATATCGCCTTCTTGAATGACATTGAAAGGTGTCGGTGCGTCTGTTGAGACATACAAGCCGCGCACGCCAACTTGCACGCTTGCATTGACTTCATTGGTAACTTCTAGCACATAATCTTGCCAGCCATCTTGCATGTAAGTACAGGTTTCACCGTTGGCTGCATGGTGGGTGTTGCCATTGGCGCAGATGTCGACAAAATTACTGCCGCTTTGCAAGCGCATAACTTGCTCGCCTGTAACTTTGCCGCGAAATGTGAAGCGGTATTGTCCTGGTTTGACTGGAATAGATTGTGTTGCATAAAAATACGGCCGTAACCGGGTTTGTTTTCCAGCCTGCGTATCAACATCCTCATAAAGTGTATAGCTGTTGCCAAACCCCCAATTAATTCGGACGGTATCCCCGAATGGAGCCACGAACATATTGGCACCTTCACCTGTGGGCAGCCAACGAACAAAGCGAATGTCATTGTCCCCAAGAGCTGGAATATTTTCTCTGATAGCCGCTAAGGTGTTAAATGGATTGTTTTGTTCCATGTTTACCAGGGGAGTAACAAAGGGATCCCCATTTGAGAACTCGAAAAATTCAGAAGTGGTCGGTGACACGCCCACAAAACCTTTACAGGAATCACTTTGGCAAGCGAGGCTGTAAAAAACGGCAATCGGGGATTCGTATGTGCCGTTCGTGTCTGTTTTACTGACTTTATATTGCCAGACCCCACTCTCTTCGGGAGCAAAACGACAGCGCCATTCGGCCGTTCCAACAGGCAATAAACTAATATTTGATCCAGATCCCACCTCTTCAACAGGTTGATGATAGAAGCAAGGGGTAACTTTTGCATGGTTCCAATTAATTTCGCCTGGTGGCAAAAAATGGGCATCTACTGAGATGCCCGCAGCTGGTTTAATGCCTGCTGGTGGGTTGTCATCATAAGGGAAGTAGGGGTTTGTGGCTGTGGTGCTGATGTCAAAAGCGATCTCAAATTTATTGTATTTTTCAATAATGGCTGGCGTGATTGTCCTGATTGGGCTGATTTCGTGCATGGGTGTTGGCGGGCGTGTTAGCGCTGGGATCGATGCTATTGTCAGCATACAAATTGCTAACAAACCGATGCCGCTGTAGATGATTTTTAGGATGACAAAGCCCGTTTGTTTCATGGTCAAAAATTACAGTATATTGAGTTGTAAGTTAAGCCACTATTTTTAACCCTGAATATTAAGGTGGCAATTACGACTGGTTTTTTCAATAAGGAAAATCAGACACTTACGCGCCAACAGGAGCAAAATTTTGTCGATGCAAAAACTCTGCAAATAACTTTTTTAAACACGGACGGAAAGGAAAGACATGCGCAATCTTACGTAAATTTTTTTGGAGCCTGGCTTGGTTGAGGTAGGTATTTGGGAATCAATCTAACATTAGGTATTCGGTGTGGATATAGCGGCGTGTGCCAGTTTCTGAACGGATTAACAATGAATGCATATGCGCATAATTGCCACGCACAGTAATGCCAGGCAGCAGTGGACTGTCGGTGATGCCGGTGGCGGCAAAGGCGATTTCATGGCTGTTAACTATTTCATCGCAGGTATAGATTTTTTGGATATCTAAACCGGCTTCCTCGATCATTTCGCGTTCATCCCTGTCATTAGGTGCAAGGCGCATGAGCATTTTACTGCCTAGCGCTTTAACGGCGATGGCTGAAAGGACGCCTTGGCTAGCACCACCAGTTCCCATGAGGATGTCAAAGCCGGTGTCAACCAAAGCGGCTAATAGAGCGCCTTCAACGTCTCCTTCTTCCTGCAGGAAAATACGCGCCCCTGTCGCCCGAATTTCGTCAATTAATTCTTGGTGACGGCGACGAGCTAAGACGACCACGGTAAGGTCACGCACAGCTTTTTGCTTGGCTCTAGCGATTAAGGATAATGTCCAGGCGGCAGGTGCATCCATACATTCAGGGACTAATACGTCAGCCGCTTCACGATCCACGATGAGTTTGTCGACATATTGGGCTGGGCCAGGTGACCACAAGGCGCCATGGGGCACGGTACCCATCAAAGAGATTGCGCCCGGTCGGCCTTTGATGAGTAAGGTTGTGCCATCGATGGGGTCAACGGCAAGGTCTACGCCTGTTTTGTGTATATCTCCCACTTTGGTCCCACTACATAATAGGGCTTGGCCTTCGACCCGCGTTTCTTCCCCGATGATGATTTGCCCAGATAGGTGCAGCTCATTGATGGCATTTGACATGGCTTGGCAGGCAGCCACATGCACGCCTTGATAATCGCCAGAGCCAATCCAACGACTGGCGGTTAAGGCGGTAGATTCGGTGATGCGCACCAGGTCTAGTCCAATATTACGTGAGGGGAGATGGGCGGTCATAATACAGTTTCCTTGCTGAGCGGATCGTTTTTTTGTGGGTTGTCAGGTTGATTGATAGGGGTGTCTTTCTCGAATAGGGAAACGGCCGTTAATAATCCAGCAGCTTGCCATGCCAACATGCCACCTTCTAAAATCGCCACGTTTTCATAGCCTCGCGTTTGGGCGATTTGAGCAGTGCGCCGACTGCGCCGACCACTGCGACACACAAAAATAAGCCTGCTTTGCCGATCGATGCCCGATCTTTCGACCAATAAGCGCGAAAGGGGGCGCGAATGTGCTTCTGCAATGTGGCCTTGTCGAAATTCACGTGGTTCACGTACGTCGACAACGATGGGCATTTTTGTTTTGTCGGATGCATGTAGTTGATCCCAAAGTGCTTGTGCTTGGATGGTTTTAATCGCTATCGTTTCATCGGTTTGCGGCATACTGATACCGATCAAATCGGAGCGTTTGGGCAGATTTTGACACTCTTTGAAAACGCGGTATGGACATTCGTAAATGCAGATAGCGGGGTCAAGATAATGATTAAAAAGATTACTGATTACACCATCTTCATTTTGGAAGTTGGCACTGCCCAGGTAAGCTTCAAATTCGGTAGTTTGCATCAAATGGCGTACACGCGGATTAACGCGCACCAAAAATACATCGCCGCCGCGTGCGCGATAGCCTTGCACGATGTTTTCGAGCATATGGATGCCGCTAAAATCACAATGGTTGACATTATGCATCCGCAAAAGCAAGAAGCGATGGTCAGGGTGTTCCTGTGTGTAGTCGTTGATGAATTCTTCGATATGGCTGACGGCACCAAAATAGAGGCCGCCCAAAATTTCGATGATGGCAATTTGGGGGCAAGAATCGCGATCTGGTTGGTAATAAAAATGGCGAAAGCTTTCGTCGGGTAAGACTGCATGCACTTTTGGTGTGCTGGTACGCATGACGTATAGGGCGAATGAGAGAGTGATGCCGAGGAAAACGGCCGTTTCCAAATTCAAAAATAATGTACCAAAAAACGTAACCACCATAATGGCGGCATCACCAGGGGCACCACGCAAGATACGCTTAATCTCAGGGACATCGATCATCCGAACGGCCGTTACGATCAACACACCTGCCAGCGCAGAACGCGGCAAATAGCGTGCAAATGGCCCCATGAAGAAGAGGGCAATGAGCAGCATGAGGCTGGATAAAATAGCGGATATGGGCGTTTTGGCACCGGCGCGAAAGTTAACGGCCGTCCGTGAAAAAGAACCCGCTACGGCAAAACCAGAAAACAACCCCGAAAACAGATTGGCCATGCCTTGGCCCACAAACTCCTGGTTATTGTCGAGCCGTTGCTTTGTTTGTGCCGATAATGATCGGGCTATCGCTATATTGTTCACTAAACCGATAGCACCGACAGCAATCGTGCCCATAATTAATTCGCGGATCAAGGCAAAATCTGTCAGTGGTAGATCGGCAAGTGGCGGGAAACCACTTGGCAGTTCGCCTATGACGTCAACACCCGCATTATTGAGGCTCAACAGAAAAACGGCAACTGCGGACAAAATCATACTGATGAGCGCGCTGGGCAGTTTGGGATTGATGCGTCCTAAAACGACAATTAGGATGATTGTGCCAATGCCGATGGCTGTTGTGGGCACATGTGTATCCGGCGCATAGACCACCGCGCCGGTGATTGTTTGCAAAATATCATCCGCTGCATAATTTAGGCCTAACAAAGGCTTAATCTGTTTGATGCCGATGAGCACACCCGCGCCTGTGGCAAAACCAACGATCACAGAATGGGAAACAAAGTTGACCAATGCACCCAGGCGACCCAAGCCCATGATGAGTTGGAAAACACCCACCATCAATGCTAACATGCCCGCCGCCACGATATATTCAGGTGATCCGGGAATAGCGATGACGGAGAGGGTCGATAAGATCAGCAACGAAATCGCATTCGTAGGGCCATTGTGCATTTCATTCGAGGAACCCCACAACGCACCGACAATGCCCGCCACAATGGCTGCATACAAACCCATCGCAGGCGGCAGTTCAGCAATGATGGCGAAGGCGATGGCTTGCGGCAGCAAAATCACAGCCACAGTCAAGCCAGCCATGAAGTCAGGCCGGAAGTTGGTGCGATCATATTCGCTGAAAAGGCGATACGGCCGTGACATATAATAGCCGATCGGTTTAACCGCAGACTTCAAGCTGCTTTTCATATCAGGGAGTGTTGCTGTGGTCATGAATTGAGTCCATTGCTAGACACTAAAGGTTTCTCTAAATTCTTAGCGTCTTATATCAAACTACAGTGTACGCAGGTGCGAGCAGACCGTCAAGCAAAAATAAAAAAAGGCGTATGTGGGGAAGTTGTTGAAATGGGACGAGAAATTGTCAAATTCCTACGATTATATTAATATATGCCTATCTGAATGTTGCAAGCGTTAATTTTGGTCTGTTATGTCGATGGAAACACAATCATGAATGATGAAACAAATGACAATGGGATCATGGCGATGATGTTCATGGCGATGATATAAACATCCGCGATATCAAGAATCCAATGCCCAATTCTTCTTTGGTCGCGAAAGTGTGGGCGACGATCTGCATGCGCAATTGATCCGGCCGTTATTGAAGCTGCGGTAGAAATTGATGAAGCCAGTTGTGGTTTTTAATGCGATGTGTGTAATCTGTTCCAGGTTCGTACAACATTATTTTGGAGGTAATAATGATAAAAAACAGTAATTTTCCAGAAAGTTCGAAAACGTTGGCACTTGTAGAGGGGTCTCTAAGAAATCAGCGTCCGCATGGCTGGCAGCTAGTTTGGCTAGAGAGA
>CAYGMR010000170.1:0-10723 GCA_964350725.1 uncultured Ardenticatenaceae bacterium
GATTTTAGTTGTTGCATAGGGACTCTCCTGTAAATTATGAATTATGTACGCCCTGTGGTCGTCGGATGAATCATGACCTTTCATCCGGGGGAGGTATATCTATTTCTTGTAAAATTATACTTGAAATAGCATGTTTTTGTAAGACATGCTTATAACTGATGGCTCTTTGAGGATGGGTTATCCATCGGAGGGCTTGCGTCCTCCGTCAAAACAGATCACTACCTAATGTCTGGCTGCTTACTTATAATCTCTTGACATCATGCGAATCGCTTTCACGGATTCCGGCGGGTGTGATTTCAATAAATTCGGCCGTTTCTTGCAACTCTTGAATGCTGCGTGCACCGCCATAACTAAGCCCTGAACGCAGGCCGCCAATCAATTGATGCAGCAGTTCGCGCACATGTCCGCGATAGGGAACCACGGCTTCAACACCTTCCGCCACAACTTTTGACCAATCTTCTTGACTCTCGGCACTTTCTTCAACGTTTTCAGCCGCTTTGCGCCCCATGGTGGCTCCAAGTGAGGCCATGCCACGTACAACTTTGACTTTTTGGCCGCCACGAATGACGGGCGCGCCGGGCGCCTCGTCACAACCGGCGAACAAGCTGCCGACCATGACAGTCGCGGCACCGGCAGCCAGCGCTTTAACCATATCGCCGGAGGTTTTGATGCCACCATCGGCGATGATGGGAATGTCAATGCCTGCTTCTTGCAAACCGATAATGCTGTCAGAAACGGCCGTTAACTGTGGCACACCATAGCCCGTCACAATCCGCGTTGTACAAATCGAACCGGGGCCAATACCCACCTTAATCGCATCAGCACCTGCTTCGGCTAACTCACGCGCACCAACGGCCGTTGCCACATTACCAGCCACAATTTGCGCCTCGGGGAATCGTGCGCGCAGTGTGCGCACCATATCCAGGCAATGGTCGGCATGACCGTGCGCAATATCTAAAACCAACACATCGACACCAGCCCGCAACAACGCCTCGGCACGTCCCAAATCATCAGGCTGCACACCGATCGCTGCGCCGACGCGTAAACGACCTTTGCTATCCTTCGTCGCCAGCGGAAATTGTTGTGGGTTCACCAAATCTTTGGCCGTAATTAAACCGACCAAATCCCCATTTTCATCCAACAACGGCAGTTTTTCGATGCGATGTTTATGTAACAGCGTATGGGCTTCTTCTTTAGATACGTTTGGTGCAGCACTAATGATGCGGCTGCGCGGGGTCATGATTTCGCTAACGGCCGTATCTCCTCTCTCAGCAAAAAATATATCGCGCCGGGTCACTAATCCAACAAATTTACCTTCAGCACCAACAACCATCAGACCACCGATACCTAACTTACCCATCATTTGTTTAGCCTCAGTCACAGTTGCAGTTTGAGCGATTGTATATGGGTCTTCGACCACAAAGGCTTCGGCCCGCTTCACCTTTTCAACCTGCCACACCTGATGCTTAATCGTCATGAAACGGTGGATAATGCCAATCCCGCCGGCTTGCGCCATCGCAATCGCCATTTTGGCCTCTGTCACCGTATCCATATTGGCACTGACAATCGGGATGTTTAACTTTATTTGGGGAGTTAACCAGGTGACTGTATTCACATCCTGCCGTGATGAAAACGGTGAGCGCCTCGGCACAAGCAGCACATCATCAAATGTCAATCCTTTATTTGGGCGAATTCGCATAATTTATTCTCCAGCCACTCTCTTCAATTTGTCATACCTACGCAGGTATGACACTTAAAACTTGTCAATCACAGCCTGCACCGTCGCCAACACTTCCGCAGGCAAAGACGTGCGCTCGACATCCCAGGTTAACGGCGCTGTGGCATCAAGCCCCAACTTAGCCGACATCCCATCTACCGCTGAGGGGTCCAGCCGATTACAAAACACTTTCGGCACCATAAACATATCGGTATCTGCCTGGAAGCGGGTTGCCAAAGCCCACAACACATCCTCTTCATTGAACACATCAATGTCATCATCCACAGCTACAGCCAATTTAATATAAGAATCCAGCCCAAACAGCAGCATCAAAGCATGACGCGCTTGCCCTTCGGCCGCCTTTTTAAATGAAAAATAAGCATGGAAATGAGTGCCGGATTTGGGATAGTTGATCGCCTTCAGTGTGGGCAAAACCTCTTTCATACGATGGTAAACGTGGGCTTCTTTCGCCACTCGGCCCAACAGCAAATGTTCATTGGAATAGCCGGGAATGATGTCCAGAAAGATCGGTTTGGCACGACGTGTAATCGCCTTAACAACAAACACATTGCGCGTAGAACGAAAGGTCGAATAGCCAGTATATTCGCCAAACGGCCCCTCATCTTCATGCGTGCCTGCCAAAATTTCCCCTTCCAACACAATTTCCGCGTTGGCAGGCACTTCAACATCTATGGTTTTGCATTTGACCAGTTCCACCGCTTGCCCCAACATGCCGCCAGCGATGTCAAACTCATCAACTTCCATCGCCACCTTCGCCGCCGCCGCCAAATGTACGGCCGGATGCGCACCGAGAACAACCGCCACTTCTAGATTTTGCCCACGTGCTTCCCTGCGCTGTAAATGATCCCAAATGTGCCCGCGCGAATGCAAACTGGCCCCAAAACGGTTCTTACTTTTCATTTGCAGACGCTGGTAGCTCAGATTACACACGCCCGTATCCGGGTCTTTACACACCAAAATACCAGAACCAATGTAACGACCAGCATCCTGCTCAAAGTGGCGGCTAATGGGCAATGCCCCAACGTCCACCTCGTCACCTGTCATAACAACTTCTTGCACGGGGCCATCTTCAACCATGACAGGCGGGATGGGATTTTCTTCGGCGCGCAGCCAGGCGTCGTTGAAATCGGCAGGCGAATCTGCACCAGCCATTTGGGCAATGCGACGGCGGTCGGCAAACAAGTTTGACACGACTGGCATGTCAAACCCTTCAGGCTGCTCCAGCCACAAAACTGGAAATTGTTGTTTCTTTTCCAGTTCAAGAACAACGGCCGTTGGCGTATAATCCAATGCCAATGGTTCCGACACGCGCAAAATCTGATCTTTTGGTATTGATTCTAAAAATGATCGTAAGGATGTCATTAAATTGTTCCTAAAGTTGACAAGTGGCAAAGTAAGAAAGTGGCAGAGTAGTAATGTAACTCTGCCACTCTGCAACCCAGCTAAAGCGGTATCTTACACAATTCAGCCGCATTACCACCAATCATGCGATAAACTTCATCCTTACTCGCACCCACACCCAAAGGTGGCGGTAGATGCAGGTTAGTGACCAGGCGTAGAGCCTGTCCCAAGGCAGCCGGGGAACAATCGCTCTCATAAATAATCTTGCCCGGCCCTACTGCATAATACATCTCGATGATTTCTGGTGTCTGCACCCAGCTGGTTCCCAGGTAAACATTGTCACGCGCCGTCGCTAACAAAATGGCATCCAATGCATTGCTGGGCACATTATTCGCGCCGGAATGAGCGCAGATGATGGGCACATCTGGAAACGCTTGTGCAATTGGCGCGATTTGTGCCGGGAAAGAATAGGGTGCTTCGCCCATATGAACCATCATGGGCACATCCAACTCACGACACAATTCAAATGTAGGGTAAATCATTTTTTTGCTGACTTCGCCTGGATACGGCCGATACGTCGGCAGGAAATAATTGTGCATACTCGGATGCAACTTGAGCATGACCACATTGTATTCATCCTTCCATCCACGAATTGTGTCTAGTTGCGCCGTAAGGTCATGGCGCGGATTAATAATTGGATTAAGGTAAAGGCGTTCAGGGTATTTCTTGACACTTGCCAAAGCGTATTCATGCGATTCGGTGATGCTGCGATGACCAACGGCCGTTAAGCCGATGCCAGTCATCACAATGGCTTTTTCAACACGTTTGATTTCACCCATGACATCGTAGCCGCGATCAAGGGTTTCTAAAAGCTCCTCTGCATAGAAATGGGGGCCCCAACCCCAAACAGGTTCACGATGGGGAATGATGTGGCAGTGTGGGTCTAGTATTGTATATTTCATGGTTTTTCCTCTCACAAATTCAGCAGTTTTGCTAAGTTTCCGCCCATTACTTTGCGGGTATCTTCATAAGACAAATTCATGCCGACCGGGGGAGCAAGGGTCAAGGCCTCTTCAACATTCAAAAGCTGATGCGTTGGCTCAAGCGGTGGGCAGTTGCTGCCGAATAAAACTCTTTCAGCTCCAACCGTGTGCACCGCTTCAATCAGCATATGCGGCATAGCAAAACTGGATTCGATAAAGACATTATCGTGACGGCTGAGCACAAGCAGCGCCTCAATCGTGAACATTTCCCCTTGCGTGCCAAGATGACCAATAATCATCTTGACATCAGGAAATTCACCAGCAATAAAATCGACGGTGGAAGGTAGCGCGTAAGGTTGGTCACCTGTATGAATATAAATGGGGATAGATAGTTCGCGTGCAGTCTCAAAAAGCGGATAAAGCAATTGTTTCGAGCTTTCGCTTTCACTCGGCGTAGCAATTGGCAGCCAATATTTGTGCAGCGACGGATGGATATACATCATGCTAAATCCATCATCTTGCACCATGCTTTTTACGGATGCATATACCGCATCATCCCAAAGGCGTGCGTGCATAACGATGCCACCAATCAGACGCTCCGGATATTTCCGCACACTCTCTAAAACATAGCTGTGCTGCTCATCAAAAGAAAGCGTTGAAGTCGGCACAGTTAGACCCAATGCTGGAAATACGATGGCTTTGTCGATGCGGCGATTGGCTTCGCCCAAAACGGTGCGCGGTGCGTCCATTTGGGCGAGTAAATCCTCAGCCAGAAATCTTGGCCCCCAACCGATCACATGATCTTCTTCACGGCCGATATGGGTAACACAGTCGATAATTGGGATTGTCATAGTTTTCTCCTATGTTAATCGATTTGGTAAATCGATACGCAATTTACCAAATCGCGCTACAGTTTTCATACATGGTGGTGTGTGCCACACATGTTGTCTCCTTAAAAATAGTCTTGTACTCGTTATAGTCTGGGAAGATGCACATTAATCATCATTTTTGAGTGCTACAAAGACGAGTAATGTGGAAATATATTGGGTTAAGCGCGTGGCATCGGGCAAACCGTTCCACTCTTTGGACATCCACATACCAAACCATTCGCCAGCTATCGCTTGAAAGCTAAAGAACCACAACAACAAACCAAGCAACATGCCTGTAATTCCAGATCGCTTTGACTCATGAAATGTCTCGGCATCTGCGTCCAAATTACGCAGCATATCGATGCCACCTTTGGTGCAAAAAATGGCAATGAGCGTTTCGATGAAAATGATGAAGCTATAGGTTATTTTGTGGATACGGGATGAATGGATGGCGCGGTACTTCATGGCATTATCGGGATAGGTTGTATCCATGGTCATGACATGGCGAATAAAATCGTAATTTGTTTGGTAGGCAGTCAAGTTTCCGAAAACAACAATGATGCCATAGATGCCGGTACTCAAGGTTAAAAGTGCCTTTGCTAACCGAATTAATACACTTACGGGGACACCTACGAGGTTCTTCATAATTCCTGCTCTCTAAGCTTCCTTATGCTTCTATTTCACGTAATGCTTGTAAAACTTTTTCTGGGGTAATGGGTAATTCTCGGATGCGCACGCCAATAGCGTTATAAACGGCGTTTGCAATGGCAGGGCCGATGGCGATGATGGGGTCTTCACCAACCCCTTTTGCGCCAAAAGGGCCGCCCAGATCAGGTTGGGTTTCCAGGATGATCGTTTTGATGGTTGGCATGTCCATCGAGAGCGGCATCTTGTAATCGACAAAGCTGGGGTTCAACGGCCGTCCCGTCTCCGGGTCCATAATAAAATCTTCCGTCAAGGAGTGGCCAATGCCTTGCTGAATGCCACCCTCGATTTGGCCTTCGACACCGATGCGGTTGATCGCTTTGCCAATTTCGTGCACGGCCGTTACCTTTTTCACCGTCACCTGTCCTGTCTCCGTATCCACATCCACTTCAGCAAAATGAGCCGCAAACGAGTAGGCAACTTTGGCATAATGCGTCGCCTGGCCGATGAGTGCGGGGGTGGCGGTGTTACCATCCTCTATAAGCAGCTCTTTGAGAGTCATAGACGGGCTGTTGTTGATGAGGATACGGCCGTTCTTTAAATCCAAATCAGCCACATTTACAGCCAACTTCTCAGCCGCGAATGCCAACAACTTGCTTTTCAAATCCGCCGCCGCTTTTTGCGTCGCCTTGCCGCCAATATGGGTCGTGCGGCTAGCATAAGCGCCAGCATCGAAAGGCGTCGCATCTGTATCGCCAGCCGTTACCTGCACATCGGCCAGCGGAATACCCAGCTCTTCAGCCGCGATTTGCGCCATCGCCGTCCAAGCACCCGTTCCCAGGTCAGCGACACCCGTCATCAAATTCACCGAGCCATCCTGGTTCAGCTGCACCACCGCACTCGACATCTCTTTGATGTCGGGATACGCGCCGCTGCTGTGCATTTCGGTCCCCACACCCAAACCGCTGCGCACGCGCCCGCTTTTGGTTTTGGGCGACTGCCATTTAGCCGCCCATGCCACTTCCTCGGCACCGCGCCGCAAACAGTCGGCAAACGCATCTCCATGCAGGCGATGCCCCGATGGGCTAATGTCGCCTTCGCCAACTGCACTTTTGAGGCGAAATTCAACCGGATCCATGTTCAACAGCTCCGCGAGTTCATCCATTTGCACATCCAGTGCAAAAAAGCCCTGTACCGCACCATACCCGCGAAACGCGCCGGCCATGGGCACATTGGTGTAGACGGAACGCCCTTCTAGGTCCCAGGTTTCGTTACAGCGGTAGAGAGAGGTGAGATCAATGGTGCCAACGGCCGTTACGCCCGGCCCATGTGAGGCGTAGCCACCCGTATTGGAAAGATAAAGTGCCTCGCGGGCCGTCAACGTGCCGTCTTTTTTGACCCCCTGCTTCAAACGCACAGTCACCGGATGGCGCGTCTTGCTGGCCAGGAACGTCTCCTTGCGCGTGTATTCCATCTTCACGGGGCGACCTGTCTTTTTGGCCAGCAGCGCACACACATATTCGTGCTGATACAAATCTTGTTTGGCACCAAAGCCACCACCCATATGCTCGACAATCACCTGGATTTTGTTCAATGGAATGCCTAGCACTTCGCTCAACGTACCACGCACCATAAACGCGCCTTGCGTTGAACTCCAGATAGTCAATTTACCACTTTGGTCAAACTGACAAACGCAGGCATTGGGTTCCATATAACAAGGCACGGGCCGCCCAGTATTGTATTCAGCTTCAAATATGTAGTCAGCTTCGGCAAAGCCTTGCTGCATGTCGCCATTTTTCATGACGATGGGATCCGTGATGATGTTGCCGGGCGTATCATGAATTTTAGGGGTGTCTGGCAGTTGTGCGGCGGTTACGCTCAACACAGGTGTCAGGATTTCGTATTCAACCTCGACGAGTTCAAGGGCTTCGGCGGCGATTTCTTCAGAAACGGCCGTAACGGCCGCAACGCCATCCCCTACAAAACGCGCCACATCTGTCAAAATGAATTGATCCGCTTTGAGCGACCCTGTGCGTGGCACGGGTGCGCCAGCATGTTTCACACGCGGCACATCCGCATAAGTCAAGACCGCCTTCACACCGGGCAGCGCCTCCGCTTTGCTGGTGTCAATCGACAACACACGCGCATAGGCATAGGGCGACCGTTTGATTTTGCCATACAACATGCCCGGCAGCGCATAATCGGCCGCATACATCGCCGTGCCAGTCACTTTTTCAATGCCATCGACCCGTACAGGACTGCCACCTACTACCGCAAATTTCTGAGCCATACCCATTAATCCTTGAAATCAACACTCATTTCCAGCTTGCCTGCTATCCAACCTCAAAAAATCCGTGTAAATCCGTGAAAATCCGTGGCAAAAATCAACTTTCCACATCCATAATCGCATCCACGATCTTGGCAAAACCAGTGCAGCGGCAAATGTTGCCAGCGATAGCAAACCGCACCTCAGCTTCGGTCGGCTGTGGGTTTTCTGTTAACAATGCTTTCGCCGCCATAATCATGCCCGGCGTACAATAACCACATTGCGCTGCACCATGCTGTAAAAAACTCGTCTGTAATGGATGCAGTTGATAGCCGTCCGGCGTGATCTGTGCCAGACCTTCGATGGTTTCGATCTCGGCACCATCTGCTTCGACACCCAGCACCAAACAGGCATTAACCGGCAAGCCATCCATGATAACCGTACAAGCGCCGCAATCACCGACATCACAGCCCTTTTTTGTGCCGGTCAGCCCAATTTCTACGCGCAGCATATCAAGCAAACTACGGTAAGGTGCAACCGCAACCTCATATTCTTCTCCATTGATCGTGGTTTGTATCAATCGTTTCATCAAGCAATCTCCGTAGCTATGATTTTTGCCACTAACTTCACAAATTATTCGCTCCGTTCGTGATAGATTCCATATCTACTGATCATAAATCCGATCAAGCGCACTTTTTAATGCGCGTTGGGTTAACACGTAAACCATTTCACTGCGATAAGCGGCACTGCTGCGCACATCGCTGATGGGACGAGCCGTTTCTTGTGCAAGCTTGGCCGCCGCAAGAATTGTCTCGTCAGTGACAGCTTTGCCTTGTAAAAATGCCTCTGCGTTAGGCACGCGAATGGGTGTGGGCGCGACAGCACCTAAGACGAGACGCACCTGTTTGCAAATATCCCCATCCATCGTCATCGCCACAGCGACACCCACCGTTGCCAATTCCATCGCCAAGCGACGGCCGTGTTTGATATACACTTTACCAGTATGTGGCAGTGGTGGCGGCACAGCGATTTCTGTCAAAATCTCGTCGGCGGCCATCACGGTTTTGCCTGGCCCGGTAAAGAATGCCTCCATCAAAATGGTGCGTTCCCCTTTTGGCCCGTACAACTTAACCGTCGCGCCATCGGCAATCAGCGCTGGTAAGGTGTCGGCCGAAGGAGATGCGCGGCAAATGTTGCCGGCCACGGTGGCGCGATTACGGATCTGGATCGAGCCCACTTCACTTGTGGCTTGTGCCAAACCCGCATATTTTTCCTGCACCAATGCGGAAGTCTCGACTGTGCGCATGGTGGTCAAAGCCCCAAATTTCAAACCGGATGCATCATCATAGGTTAGATAATCCAGGTTGGGGATTTTTTTGATATTGATGAGGGTGTCGGGCAATCGTAAATGCTCTTTAATTTCTACAAGCAAATCTGTGCCACCAGCCATGAGGCTGGCACGGCCGTTCCCTTGCTGCATCAGCTTGATCGCGTCATCTAGCGTAGGTGGTTCAAAATAGTCAAAGCGTTTCATACTCTCTATTCTCTGAACATCTAAATTTTCGCCAATTTTTAATCTACTGTTTCAGTCACCCGTGCTTGCCAAAACTCCTTGACCCGTACAGCTACATCAATCAAATGACGACGCATCGCATCGGCAGCGGCCACACTGTTTTTATTTTCGATAGCGGTCAGAATTTCACGATGGCCGCGTACAATTTCCGGAAACAAGTTCGGGATCAAGGTGGAGTCGTGGCGCATATCACGCAGTAAATCAACGATGCTGTCCATCAAGTCGACCAGAGTATTATTGCCACTGGCGAGGATGATTTGACGATGGAATTCGATGTCAGCGGTGACGATGACGGTTGCCTCCTGACGCGCAACGGCCGTTTCTATGGTCTGTGCCCAATAACGCATCGTCTCGATTTGGGTCATGTTAGCGCGATTAGCAGCACGCGCCGCCGCCGCGCTCTCGACAATTTGGCGCAGTTCAAACAGCTCATCTAATTTTTGTTGATTGGTTAAAATGTGGGGGGTCAGGGTGGTTTGCAATGTACGATTGCTGGGATCATTGACAAAAGTGCCGCGCCCTTGGCGCACTTCTACCAGACCCATCGCTTCCAAACGACGAATCGCTTCGCGTACAGAGGTGCGGCCAACTTGCAAATCTTTGGATAGTTGACGTTCGCCGGGCAACTGATCACCGGAACTATAACGGCCGTTGCGAATCATCTCCACAATTTGATTGGCCGTCTCTTCAGCTACAGAAATTTTCGACTGCGCATAAAACATACGTGATTTGCCCTTTGTTAATAACTTTTAGTGGTCTGACAGGTCAGACCACTAAAAGTTTATCACATCGGGAAACGGCCGTCAACACAAAAATTCATGACCAATACACAAACAAATTGTTAGTAATGTCATTCGCACACAGGCGAGAATTAAGCGTTTAGTTACCTGCCAGCGCAGGCCAGCCCTCGCGGAGGTGAGGCTATGACAGATTATTTACAAACCCATTTGAGCTTCCCTATTGGAACCCATATCAAAAGCACAAAGTGTTCAAATAACAACAAGGGAAAGAAAATTCGTTTCTTCCTCAATTCGTTGTTGCTTGCTTACGGTGTCCAATCCGAAAATGCATCGATCACTGGTTTAATATCATTCATCATCGGATACAAAATCGGACAAGTCACGCCCGCATCGATATATTCAGCTACTTTATCCAAACACTCACGCGATGTGCCCACTGCCATCAAATTACGCACCACTTCATCAGGAATCAGCGCAGCCGCCCGCCGGTAATCCTCTTCCGTCGCCGGCCAGCCCACAAATTCCTGCACTTTTTTGATCAATTCTTCATCCACATTGCTGGCTTTCA
>CAYGMR010000171.1:0-2486 GCA_964350725.1 uncultured Ardenticatenaceae bacterium
TCGGCCAGCGAACTGGCTGCGGGCAGAATGGTGCCTATCAGTTCAAAAGCATACGCGTCAGCAAAATAGCTAAAGGTATCGTGATTTGTTACCAGGAGGCGCTTTTCAACTGGAATGCTGGCCAATTGAGGTTCAACTGATTGCGCTAAGGCATCTAATTCAAGTTGGTAGGCGGCGGTGTTTTGGGCATATATTTCTGCATTGGCTGGGTCTAAATCGGAGAGCACAGCGGCGACGTTTTCAGTCCATTGGACTACATTCGGAATACTAAACCAGACATGTGGATCAATTCCACTATGTTCGTGCTGGTTGGTAGTTTGATCTGTTTCTTCATGTTCATGTTCATGCTCATCGTCCCCAAACGTTAAGGGTTCAATGTTGGCTGAAATTGGAATCAGTGGCACATCATTACCGATTTCAGCCAGGTCAGTGATGAGTCCTTCTTCTAAATCCCAACCGTTAATAAATATGACATCTGCGTTGGCAACGGCCGTTAACTCTCTTGCACCAGGCTCATAACTATGTGGGTCTTGTCCGGGCCCCATCAAGGTTGTCAACTCGATGGTTTCGCCACCAACTTGCCCGACCACATCCCCAATAATGCTGGTTGTGGCCACGACTTTTAACGCGCCACCATCTAGGTTAGCTGCCTCCAGTTCTGGTAGTTTCAAGACTGTATCTTGGAGGTCGTTTTGTGGCGCCTCTGGCCCACAACCTCCCAAAATAACCATAAAGACAACAAACAGTCCAAGTATCTTTTTTTGCATAAATAACATTTTCACAATTCCTATTCTGTTTTTTTTCTATCTGTTGTAGTCATAACAAACGGCCGTTCTAAACCATGCCGTTCCAACAACGCCCCATCCTGCAATAACTCGCCGGTGAGACCGTCCGCTACAATATGTCCCTCGTCCATGATTATCATACGCGGGAAAAGTTCGTACACCAGCAGCATATCATGGGTAGAAACCAACATGGTTACATCGAGTTGGTCTAGTAGTTGGATGAGTGCACGACGCGCACGAGGGTCTAATCCCGCCGATGGCTCATCTAACACTAAAATCTCTGGATCCATCGACAAAACAGTGGCGATGGCAACCCGCTTTTTTTGCCCCAGGCTGAGATGGTGCGAGAGACGTTTTTCGAAACCAACCATGCCCACCTGCGCCAACGCACGGGTGACGCGCTCATGAATTTCTGTCTCTGGCAAGCCCAGATGCAGCGGCCCAAAAGCGACATCTTCGAAAACCGTTGGCGACAATAGCTGGTCATCTGGGTTCTGGAATACCATGCCGACTTTGCTGCGAATAACTGGTAAATTTTCTTTAATGACGGCTAAGTCGCCGACTGCCAATGTGCCTTCGCCTTGCAGAAGGCCATTTAGATGTAACATGAGTGTGCTTTTGCCCGCGCCATTGGGCCCGACCAGGGCTACTTTTTCGCCGGCTGCTATTTGTAAAGTAACCCCTTGCAGCGCTGGTTGTCCATCATGGTAGGCAAACCAGAGATCGTTTACTTGGAGTGAGGGTAAACGGCCGTTTGAATCTAAATTATTTTCAAGTTTGTGTTGTATAGGCATTGGTTTTCCATTTTTTAATCGAGGAAGGGAGATGATTGACGAAACATTTGTCTTATGTCAATTCCATATCATCCGGCTCAGCAATTGCACCAAAAGTATGGACGATACGGCCGTTATTCCCACAAACCAATCGCGCTGTGTCATATGATGAGGATTCATGGTAAGGAGTTGGCCACGGTAGCCTCGCGCTAACATCGCATTGTAAACGCGGTCGCTGCGCTCAAAACTGCGTAAAAAGAGTTGGCCAACCATATTGCCAGCGATTTTTGCACGCCACCATAACGAACCACCGCCGCTTTGACCGGGCAATCGTGCGCTGCGGGCTTCACGCGCACGTAAAAGCCGGCGCGCTTCATCGGCCATCACAAAGAGATAGCGATACATGAAGCTGATAATCGCCACTAATATTTGGGGCACACGCAGATGGCGCAACGCATGCATCAAATCCGGGAAGGGGGTCGTGGCAGTGAGCCAGATAGCAGCCAGCACTGAGAGCCAACTGCGCACAACGATGCTGCTGAAGCGCACCAGGCCCGCATCCGTAGCGCTGAATGTCCAGGGACCCAGTTGGAAGGAGAATACGGCCGTTCCTGGTAACGGAAAAATGATCGTTACCGCTACCAATAGAATTGGTAGCACGAGCAGAGAACGTTTAAACAAAAAACCAAATGGGATTTGCGCCATTCGGGCCGCTACCAACACAAACAGACCCAAGATCGCATATGCCAACCAGGAACCATCGGGCAGCAGTGCATTCGAAAGGATAAAGACAACCACAACCACGACTTTCACACGCGGATCAAGGCGATGGGCAATGGTGGCTTGATTTTGATAATGGTCAAAAACGTTTATGTGCATAGGGAGGTCAGGTGGCTGCAGTGAATAAAGAAAGGAACGAATTGTTCTT
>CAYGMR010000171.1:2496-10697 GCA_964350725.1 uncultured Ardenticatenaceae bacterium
GAAACTTGTGCTGAGTCTGCCGCAGTATTGGTTGTTGTCTTAGCTAGTTTGGAAAAACCGATAACAGTAAGTGCCACTACCAGCGCACCGATAAGACCGGCGATGATTGTGGAAACGCCTGCGCTGAGCGTAGTCGAAGTGGCAGCTTCACTCAAGGCTGGCAGCGTATAATCCGGCAATAATTCAAAAGGCGCGTTTTTAGCTGTGCCGATGAAACCTTGCTGCTCTGCCACCCATTCTAGACCATCAGGAAAACTGGAAGCAAAGGGGGAAATCAGTAATATGAGCAGGATAATAACCACAGCACCCAACACCCAGCCATGACCACCGGCAGTGCCACTTTCTTGGACCAATTGTGGCCGCGCACGCATGATGAGAGTCAACGCCGCCACGGTGATGAGCGCCTCACCCAACCCAATGATGGCATGAATGCCGAGCATGGCGGGCACAACCACGCGGAAGCTGGATGTGCCGCTAAAGCCGAGCAGCAGTGCCGTGAATAAAGCTGCGCCCATGACTGACAGCCAGGCGGCAAGACCTGCTGCCGCCAATTTTAGATTGCGACCGCGTTGGGCGACAGGCTTGAATAACCCATAGCTGATCAAAACCGGAATTACACCCATGATCAAAATATTGGCACCCATGACTACTAGTCCGCCATCTTGGAAGAGTAATGCTTGTAAAACGATAACGGCCGTCATCACCAAAATAGCTAGCCAGGGACCTAATACGATTGCAGCCAGGGTAGCCCCAATCATATGACCCGATGTGCCACCCGCTACTGGGAAGTTGATCATCTGTCCGGCAAAAATAAAGGCAGCCATGATGCCTGCTACAGGGATAAGGCGTTCGTCGAGGGTGGTACGGCCGTTGCGCACAGCCAATCCGACAACGACCAAAGCCAGCACCCAACATAACAGTGCCAGGCCCAAACTCAAAAAACCATCAGGTACATGTAAAAATAAAATTCCGGCAATACTCATGCCTTGTCCTCCAAAAAAAGTTACACTGAAAACACAGAGACGACTTCGCGCTCTCCTGTGTTGCTGTTCTTATTCTTGACATTCTGCACACGCCCCAAATAGCGAAATATGCCCCAAATCGGCGCGGAAATCGTAATCACGCTGCAATTGCGCATCTAGATCGGCTAATGCGGCCGCATCCGCATCGACAACAATGTTACAATGCCGGCAAACCAGATGAATGTGCGGGCCATGTTCACGCGGTGCATAGATCATCTGGCCGCCTAAGTCTGTGCGGCTGGCAATGCCTTGTTCCACCAGCATATCAAGCGTGCGATAAATTGTGGCGATATTGACAGCGTTGGTGCGCATTTGCACCTGTGCGAAAATATCTTCAGCGGTGTTATGCTGTTCTCCATTAAAAAGGGCATCGATTATCATTTCGCGCTGCGGCGTGATGCGAAAACGGCGCATGCGTAACATATCAATGATCGTTTGTGTTGTAGCATCCATGCGAAATCTCTTTATTGCGAATTATTGCAATAGCAAATAGTATACACAATATCTAGAGTTAGGGAAACTGCAAAAATAAATTTGATGATAAATGTACTATTGTTTGTGGTTTCCTTAAGGAAAACCCTCAAATTTACGCTATAATTAAAACAAACAAAAATATGATGGATGACGAAAGATGGAAACCTCTGTCTGTCCTGCATTATTTGCCTATAAATAAAGTGAACTTATCGGCAATCAAATTGTTTGCCAATAACTGAGGGAAAAACCATGAGTGAACTAGGAAATTCTGAAGAACTATCCAAACCCAATATCATGCAAAAATTTGGAGAACTCCCAACTGGCGTACAACGAGTGATTATTGCAGTTGTGTTAATCTTATTGCTTGTCGGCATGATGCTTATGCGCGATATGATCAAAACTGAAGAAACCGAGCGTGAAGTTGAAGAGTTTGGGACAGAAGGCTAATCAGCCTTGAAAACAATTCGTTACAGACCTGCACTGAGCTTTGCCGAAGCAGATCGCAAAGACCACAGAGAAAAACAAAAAACCTCCGTGTTCTCTGTGGTAAGAAAACAACAGCACACAGAACTTTATGATAACTGATCCCACCCTTGCTCTGCCGCTGATTATTATCGCTGTAGGTGCAATCTTAGCGGCACTATTGGGTCGTCCGGCTCTCAACCGTCGCATCACCATCACACAAGCCAGCTGGGTATTGGCATTTGCCCCCTTACTGGCTTTTATTTTGCTGCTTGTACGCATCCCGGCACTTAATGATGGCGCGATCTTCGTTTGGAAATGGGAATGGTTGCCCTCGATAGGACTTAGCTTGGGGCTTTATGTGGACAGCCTTAGCGTTCTTTTCGGGCTGTTGATCACGTTCATTGGCGTATTGGTCATTGTGTACACGGGCCAATATTTCAAGGGTGAGCAAAAAACATGGCGCTTCTTGACCTATATGTTGCTATTTATGGTGTCAATGCTCGGCATTGTTTTGGCTGGCGATGTGATCACGCTTTTCGTCTTTTGGGAAGGCACCAGCATTCTCTCATTTCTTTTAGTCGCCTATAAAACCAATGATAAAGATGCGCGTTATGGTGCTTTTCGTGCTTTGTTTATAACGGGTGGCGGTGGCATTGCTCTGTTGGGTGGTTTGTTGTTTGTCAGCTACGTGGCTGGCGGCACCGATTTTGTCACAATTTTGAATAGTGGCGATGTGTTACGCAGCAATGAATTTTATGTTGTCTTTCTACTGCTTGTGACGTTTGGCGCCTTTACTAAAAGTGCCCAATTCCCTGCCCATATTTGGTTGCCCGGGGCAATGAGTGCGCCGACACCTGCCAGTGCCTATTTGCACTCGGCGACGATGGTCAAAGCGGGTATTTACTTGCTGGCACGCATGAATCCGGCTTTGGGCTTTACCGAAACCTGGTTTTGGCTGTTGACTATTGTCGGTGGCATAACGATGTTGACCGGGGCATATTTAGGATTAAAACAAAATGATCTGAAGGCATTGTTGGCCTATTCGACCATTAGCCAGTTGGGTATTTTGGTGATGCTGATTGGGCAAGATATAGGCATTGCGTATAAAGCGTTGGTGGTTGGGATTTTGGCACATGCATTGTACAAAAGTGCGCTTTTCTTGGTGGCGGGCATTGTGGATCATGAGACCGGTACGCGTGATATGCGCCGTTTGGGTGGATTGCGCAAGGTGATGCCGTTTACGTTTGGGGTGGCGACTTTGGCGGCGTTGTCGATGGCTGGTTTGCCACCTATGTTTGGTTTTTTGGCCAAGGAGACGCTGTTAGCAACGGCCGTTCATCCCACTTTACCTCCTGTTATCGCCGAAATTATCCGTTGGGGCATTGTCTTGGCCGGTGCCTTCATGTTTGCACAAGCAGGCTTATTCATCTGGGAAACCTTCATGGGTAAACCCAAAGACCCCAGCATCCACGCGCATGAAGCGCCTGTGCCCATGTGGCTGGCACCTGCCATTCCGGCACTGCTCTCTTTGTTTTTTGCCATCTATCCTGAAGCCAAAGAAGAGGCTCCCTTTCTCGCAGGTGCGGCTTCAGCTGCTTATGGCGAATCAGTCAAAGTATCAACTACATTGTTCCATGGCTTAACGGTTGAGTTGGCGCTCTCCATCGTGGCGATTTCGCTGGGTATGATCATTTTTATTTTCCGTCAGCGCGTGCGGGCCTGGCAGGCCAAAATTTTGCCTGCTGCCACTTTTAATAAACTTTATGTGTGGGTCATTGCTGGCATCGACAAGGGTGGATACATTGCTACCCGCTTACAGCAAGGAAATTTGCGTACCTATCTTGTCATTATCATTGGTAGTACAGTGCTTTTGGTGTTTGGCCTGATCCAAATAAACCTGCCATTTGAGTCGATGCGCTTAACCGCGCCTGATTTCTCTTTTGTGGGTGAAATGGTTGTTTTGCGCGTCTTTTCATTGTTCTTGGTTGTCACGGCTTCGGCGGCGACCGTGGTTTTGCGGCGGGATTTTTATGCGGTGATGGCTTTTGGTGTGTCGGGATTGTCGATGGCCTTAATTTTTGCCTTAGAGCCAGCGCCCGATGTTGCGCTTGTACAGATTGTGGTCGATATGTTGTCGTTGGTGATTCTCGTACTGGCGCTCATTCGCTTGCCACGCCGTCAGCGCCAGCAAGCCCAAAATCTCACTGAACAAACCCGCACGGCATATACGCATGTACTGCGTGATGCAGTGGTAGCTGGTGCTTTGGGTTTTTTAATCTTTTTAATCACATTTTTTGCCCTTGTGGGGCGTCCGCATACAAGTGACGTGACCCCCTATTACACCGAAAATGCCAAAGCGCTTACGGGTGCGACCGATATTGTGGGCGCGATTGTGGTTGATTTTCGGGCTTTGGATACAGTAATTGAGATTAGTGTGTTTAGTGTGGCGGGGTTAGGTATTTATACATTGTTACGTTATGCGGCACGTAAACATGGCGACAAAGGTGAAGCTATAGATTTGGAAGGAAAACGGCCGTTTATACAGAAATTTTCCACACGCGGCATCGGTGGCACAAATATATCCCCTTTCATTCGGTTGTCAGTCCTTGTCTCGCTGCCATTGGCTTTGATCCTCGCTGCCACCCAAATTATGTACGGTCATGATCAACCCGGTGATGGTTTTACAGCTGGCGTGATTATCAGTTTGTCAGTTGGCTTGTGGTATGTTGTTTTTGGTTACGAAGAAACCAGGCGGCAGCTGCCGTGGCTGCGTGCTGATCTATTAATATCGTGCGTTTTCTAGGCAATGTAGATTTCACAGCTGGTTGGACATTTATGCCAAAAGGGTTCCATATCAGCACATCTTTCCTATTAGAAATGGCAATTTGCCTGACAGTTCTAGGCAGCGTCGCTTACATGCTTAACACACTCGGTCGCCCTGAAGAAGACGGGGTTATATTTGATAGTGTTCAATATGAAGAAGAGTAAACTTTGAGACGAATTTAAATGGAGATTTTGTCAGCTTTAGCAGTAGGATTATTATTTGCGATTGGCGTTTTCCAGTTGCTGCGGCGTAATGTAATTCGCTCAGTGATTGGATTAATGATCATGACCAACGCTGTCAATTTGTTTTTGTTGAGCAGCGGCGCTTACTCTAGTTTAAGTGCAGCCTATACAACGGCTGACAGTCAGCCGAGTGATGCCTTGCCACAAGCGTTGATCTTGACGGCAATTGTGATCAGCATGGGTGGCACAGCTTTTGTCCTAGCCATGCTCTATATCATTTCGGCACGTTACAAAACGGCCGATATTGATGAGATTGATGGGTTGAAATATTAAGGAGCTTGTTAGTCAGTCGGCTGGTCAGCTATTCAGGAATAGCTGCTTGTTGAGATGCTGATTAGTTGACAGCTTTATTTATCATGGAAATTGTAGGTGACATTATCGTTATTTTGCCCATATTGATTCCATTAGCTGGCGCGATGGTTGCATTGCTGCTGCGCCGTAAACGGTCGTTGCAAGCCGCTTGGACATTAGTAACGATGCTCGCCTCTTTTGCAGTTTCCTGTTTGATTTTATTTATCGTTTGGGATAGCGGCGAACCATTGGTTTATCAATCTGGTGGTTGGGCGGCCCCCTTTGGCATCTCCATTGTTGCCGACATGTTAGCGGCCGTTTTTGTGGTCATGGTGCAGTTGGTTATGGTCAACCGGTTTAACCGGCACAATGTTAACCGGTGATTTGTTCAACATGTATGTTTTTGCGGAGTTGTTGGTGATTTCGGGCACGGTGTTAACGGCCGTTTCTGACGACAAATACGGCACCGAAGCCGCTTACAAATATTTCTATATCAGTCTGCTGGCCTCGTTCTTTATGCTGTTGGCGATTGGCTGCTTGTATGTGTCGTATGGTACCTTGAATATGGCAGATTTGGCTGCGCAGGTGGCGTCGGAGGGGGAACGGCCGTTGTTGTGGCCCGCGATTGGCTTTCTCATGGCCGCCTTCATGGTCAAAAGCGCTGTTTTCCCCTTCCACTTTTGGCAGCCAGATTTTCATACGGCCGCACCAACGGCCGTGAGCGCCATGCTTTCGTCGGTCGTCGTTAAATTGGGTGTGTATGGCTTCTTACGCATGACAACTTTGCTATTTGTGGCCCAGGCCCCCACCATTCGCGCCATATTATTGGTTTTGGGCGTGATCGGTGTCATTTTTGGTGGACTATCCGCCATTGGCACGCATAATGTCAAACGCATGTTGGCCTATTCAACGCTAGCCCAGGTCGGCTTCATCCTCGTCGGCATTGGTTGGGGAACGACTCTCTCCATTGCTGCCGCCATCGTTTTTGCTTTCAATCACAGCCTAATTAAAGCCGCCATGTTGATGTTGGCTGGTTATGTTGCCAGCCGTGCATCCGTTAAATCGGCTGCTTTTGATATTGTTACTGGCGTCGGCAAACCTTTACCCTTCGCCGGTTTTCTTTTCTTTTTAGGCGCTTTAGCACTGGCAGGTATTCCCCCGCTTAATGGGTTTGTTAGCAAAATGTTGTTATTCAGTAGCGGCATCGAGGCTGCTGGCTATTGGGCCTTATTGTTCATTGGTGTCACCAGCATTTTTACTTTAATCTATACCATACGTGCATTCCAACGCATCTGGTGGCTCAAACCCGCAGAAGGCATCAGTACCAAGGCAAGCGGTGATAAGTTGATTGCACCTGGAATTCTTGTCATTTTACTTGTCGTTTTTGGTGTTTGGGCTAATCCTTTGGTTGCCGCGGCCAATGCAACCAGCGTGTGGTTAGGCGATCCTACTGCTTATATCCAGGCTGTGTTAGGAGGTTGATTTATGTATTATGTCCGTGCTGTTTTTCTTTTAACCTTGGCCTATTTAGCCCTGACTAGCAATTTGCAAATCAGTAATATAATTTTGGGAATTTTGATCAGTGCCGGGATTGTATTTATTTTGCATCCCAAAAAGCGTCAAATTGAAGTTATTCATGCATCCGGCTCTACAGTGGCGCTTTTCCGTTACATCCTCCTGCTCTCTTATGAACTAATTGTGAGTGGTTTTCAGGTTGCGCGCATCGTTTTAGACCCCAAACTGCCGATTAGACCAGGTATCATTGCGATTCCTTCATACAGCGATAATGAAGCCGCGCAAGCACTTAGTGCCCATGCCATTACCTTAACACCGGGCGAATTAGTTACTGAAATGGGCGACGATGGCATCATGTACACACATTGTTTGGATGCTACCGAATCAGAAAAATATATCGAACTGGCCCAAGCCCAACGCATCGCCATGCTCAAAAAAATCTTCCCGTCTATTTCCAATAGGGAGGCTTAACGGTTTGATGGAGGACAGAAGATGAAAGACCGCTAGGTCCGCCCTCTGTCTAAGTGGATTCTGGACGACACATTATGAAAACAATCCTGATTTTTTTAATATATGCTTCTTTGTTTATTCATATTATTTTGTTAGCTGTTGCGGTGTTTCGCGTTTGGCGCGGTGAAGATGTCGTCGACCGCCTGGTTGGAGTCGATCTAGTCAGCACCTTGATTTTAGCGATGTTGGTTTTGATCGCACTGATCTTGCGTGACAGCATTTATATTGATGTCGCCATTGGCCTGGGTGCTTTGGGTTTTATTGGCACTTTGGTTTTATCAAAATACGTTGCCGATGAGCAAATGTATTAGGTAATCGGCAAGAATTTTTCGAAATTGAACACAGATAAAAAGTTGACATAAAATCAAAATCTGCATTCGTCAGTGTTAACTGGAAATCTCGTTTTAGTACTAATCAAATAATTTGACAGAAGCCGAAGGACAAAAGAGTCTGTTTTTCGTCCTTCGGCTTCCGTCCTCGGTCTTATCATGGAAACGATTCTTCAATTTATTGCAATCATCGCTATTTTAATCGGTACCTTTTTCTCGGTGGTAGGGGTTGTGGGGCTGGTGCGTATGCCGGATGTGTACACACGTTTGCACGCGACCGGCAAGGTGGGAGTGTTTGGCGTGGTGCTTTTGTTGGTAGCGGCCGTTGCCTGGACACCACTTGGTTGGGGCCGGGGCTTGCTCTTGATTGTGCTGCTGATGATCGCCGGGCCGGTCACCGCCCATGCGATCAGTTCAGCCGCTTACCGCATTGGCATCCCCATGAAAAACCCTGTGCGCAATGATCTTGAAGAGTTGTAAGGCGAATGCAAGCAAATTATGATACAGAACGTAGGGATTTCTCACTTCG
>CAYGMR010000172.1:0-5215 GCA_964350725.1 uncultured Ardenticatenaceae bacterium
AAAACGAAATAAACACTACGGCCGTACCAATACTTTACGCACCCCCGACAAGGCTGCATATTCAAACGCAGCGATGCCAGAATGTAAACTATAGACGGCTTCGATGGTTTCGGTGACATGCACAGCATCTTGTGCCAATAAGCGCAGAGCGGGAGCAAAGGGGCCACAGCGTGACCCGACAACATTGATTTCGGACACCACTAATTTGGTCAAGTTCAAATTGGCTTCACCGGCAAAGGTGCTTTTTAAGACCAACGTGCCTTGCGGTCGTACAAGCCTTAATGAGTGCGCAAAGCCAGCCGGGTTGCCCGTCGTTTCGACGACAAAATCAAAGCTGTTGTCGCCAAAATCATCGACAAGGCCGGTTTGCAAGCCTAACTGCGTCGGCAGCTCCAACGATGCCTGACGGCGACCCAGCATGGTGACGCATGTGCCCCCTAGCGCCAATACTTGCCCCACCAATAAACCCAGGCGACCTGGCCCGACAACGGCCGTTTCTGCACTAGGCGAAATCAACAACTGCTCACGAATACGAACGGCCGCTGCCAAAGGTTCGGTAAATACAGCTTGTTCATCGGTGACGGTTGGCGGCACAAGCAGCAAATTCCTGACTGGCAACAAAACGTAATCAGCAAAGGCACCGTCGCTACGGTGAATGCCCAAGGCACTGCGATGCGGACAATGTTCGGGGCCGTTTTGGCGGCATTCATCACAAGCATTACAGCCAATATTGATCGTGCCGACAACCCGTTGGCCAACCCAAGCGGCATCTTGTGGATCACCGACCGCGTCAACTTGACCCACAAATTCGTGTCCCAACACACCATTGAAGCTGCCATATCCTTTAACAACTTCTAAATCGGTGGAGCAAATCCCTGCCAAGCGCACGCGGATCAACGCCTCGCCACTTTTGGGCTGCGGCTGAGGATAATCATCTCGATACGCCAAAGCCCCATTTTCAACAACCAAAGCCTGCATAAATCAGCCTCCTATTCCCCCGTGAATCGCCATCCCTCTGTGTGTTCCTTTTCTAGAAAAACCCTATTCTTCGGCCTTGGGTCGATTAACAACATCAAAACTCCAGGCATAGGTCTGGCCATCGGCCGTAATGCTGACATCATAGGTTTGGCCGACTTCCAACGGCTGGCGCGGCATCAAAATAATGGCATCACGCTCACCTAAAATGAAACGGCCGTTGCTCTGCTGATACGCATCTGAATTGACATAAGATGTTTCGCTAAACACACAATGAGCAAGGGGTTCACCATTTCTGGTAAAGCTGTGGGCACTTACAGTTGGTTCCAATTCGCCGCTGCCCAATTGCAAATAGATGGGCGGACCAGTGGGTGTACCATCCCCAAAATAATCCGTTGGGAAGCCAGGACAGCTGCCCCAGGGCGCAGGAAATTCTGGCATAGAATGGCGCACGATCCAGGTTTGTCCATCTGGGGGCGGAAAATAAACAGGATACACATCTGGTGACACAGGCACTGAGAATTTACCACGCACATCCAATGTAGCGCTCATTTTAATTTGGCCGGTATCAGCGACGTATTCACCATAGCCCACAGATTCCAAACTTGGGTCAAGCAAAGGCAGCCCATGAAAGGGAGCCGACAACCAATATTCAATCGCCCATTTGTATCCGGAATTAGTTGAATAACCAGCCACCAAATTGCCCTTGCCAGCCGACTCATTGCCCTCGACAGTGAAATAATCATTATCTTCATTTTCGGAATGTTTGACGTCGTCTGTATTAACCATATATTGGCTGTGCAGTTCGCTGCCATATGACCACGCGGCTGTTTCCACCACCCGGCCAAGACCTGCAGAAGCACGGAAATCATTCAGGTATGTCAACCAATCGGGTTCAGGGGGCGGCGTTGGTGTGGGTTCTAGTGTGGGAGTTGGCGTTGGTGAGGGCAACGGTGTCTCAGTAGGCACGGCCGTTGCAGTTGGAAGTGCTGTGGGCGGCATCTCAGTAGCCGTTGGTTCTACTGTAGCGGTTGCTGTGGGTAATTGGGTGGGTTCAACAGCAGCTTCTGATTCGCTGCTGCTGACTTCGGTTGTTGGATCGGATACGGCCGTTGCTTCTGGCGGTGTTGGAGTCGGATTGTCTGCTGCAACGGCTTCTTGTTGGTCTGTTTGGGTCGTTTCACTTTCTTGATTGGATTGTGAACAACTTACCAAAAACACACCGACCAACAAGAATACTACAAAGAGCCGGTTGCGCCGTTTAATCATGCGGTAGACCTCACTAAAGGTATTTCTTTCTTTTCCCAGGATACTAACAAAGGTGTGGCGATGAAAATCGAACTATACGTACCACTCAGCAGTCCAATGAACAAAACGGCAATAAATGGTTTGATCGATGCGCCGCCAAAGAGCAACAATGCCACCAAAATAAACATAGCATTCATTTGTGTGGCCAAAGAACGATGGACTGTCTCCAAGATAGAACGATTGACAACTTTTTCGTACCGTTCAAACGGCCGTCTAGCGATATTTTCACGAATGCGGTCAAAAACAACAATGGTATCTTGCAATGAAAAACCGGCGACAGTAAGAACGGCCGTTAAGAACAGCGCATCGACTTCCCAGCCAAACAAAACACCTGTGATCGCGGCAAAGCCAAAGATAATCAACAGATCATGGATCATCGCTGCAACTGCACAAGCGCCATAACGGAATGGATTCGGCACTTGTCTGAAAACAAGCATGATATAACCGAGAATCACCACAGCCGCCACCGCAATCGCAATAAAAGCGGCGCGCGTCACCTCAGCCCCCACCGAAGGACTCACACTTTCAACTTGTGTAGTACCCTCGATCAAAGGTGCGAGCTCAACCTCCATCGCATCAACAATCGCTTGAGCAGTCTCTGGTGAAACAAACTCTGACCTGATCTGCCAGGCGTTCTGCAAATCTTCACCACGCAGCGCAATCACAGACGGATTAGAAATATCAAATTCGGAAAATACATCTCGAATCTCATTCTCGGTTGCTGGTTGGGTAAATTGCACTTCAAAACGTGTACCACTACGGAAATCAACCCCTAGTTGGAAAATCGCACCGGTAGTGACGTATGAATAAATCATGGCCGCAAAGCCTAAACCAATCAGGATGGCAGAAAAAGTATAATATTTGCGGCGGTTTTCTACTAGATTAAATAAAAAGTTAAACATCGTGTTTAGACTCCCAACAACCAGTTTTTATTGGCCAACCAGTTAGACGAGCGACCAATAATAATGCGCACAAAAGTACGTGTGATGATAACGGCCGTAAACATACTAATCAAGACTCCAATCGCCAAGGTATAGGCAAATCCTTGTACAGCGCTGGCTCCAAAATTGCGCCCAAAAATCCATAAGATTAGGCAAATTACCAGTGTAGCAACATTTGAATCACGGATAGAAGTCCAGGCACGCGAAAAGCCCGTATCGATTGATTCGCGCAAAGATGCGCCGCGCCGCAGCTCTTCTTTGATACGTTCAAAAACCAAAATATTAGCATCCACCGCCATACCCGTAGACAATAAAAAGCCCGTAATCGCGGGCAATGTCACTGTCACTGGCAGCAGCATATAAACTGCAATATTTAATAGCGCATAAATGAGGAGCGCAATATCAGCCAAAACGCCGGGTAAGCGATAATAAATCAACATAAACAACAGCACAACCATAACGCCAATTGCGCCGGCAATAATGCTGGCCTCAACCGATTGCTCGCCCAATGTCGCGCCAACTTGTCGGATTGCTTCAATTTTCAAAGGCACAGGCAAACTGCCAAATTTCAACTGCAATGCCAGGCGCTGCGCTTCTTCCAGAGAAAAATCACCAGTGATCGTGCCTGCATCTTCAATGACAGCGCTAATGCGCGGGCTGGAAATCACTTGTTTATCAAGCACAATCGTCAAGAATTGGCCTTGATGTTCGCGTGTATAGTCGGCAAACAAATCGCTGAATTCTGGTTGTATCTGAAAACTAACATGAAAACCGCCAAAATTATCTGACTCTGTCGTCGCTTCACGCAAAGCTGCGCCAGTCAGCACTGTCTCAAATGTAGGCGCAGGTGAATCGACTTCAGCGGTCGGGGTTTCGCCGGGGCCAAATTCACAGCGCGAGGGGCCTGGATCGTGTGACGTGCGCACACACGCATCAACGGGCAGCGGTGTTGAACCCGTGTCCACAAATTCTAACAATGCAGTTTCTTGAATGAGGGAAATAGCATCTTCGGGATTACCGACACCCGGTAATTCAACCAAAATACGGCGCTCCCCTTCGACCTGAACGAGTGGTTCGGCTACACCCAACGCATTTACACGTTGGGAAACAATTTGCCGTGACGTATTCATCTGATCCGCGGTTATTTCCTCGTCAGCCGAGACATCGGCTTCCATGAGCACTTGTAAACCGCCTTGCAAATCCAAACCACGTTGAATAGGATAATCCGGGTTTTGGATGATCCATAGAGCGCCTGCGATAATTAATATGATTATCCCAAGCCAAATAAAATCGTTTCTAGACATATATCTATCCAAAAACGTGAAACGTATTTGTCAAACAATTGTTTGACAGATATGTTTCACGTTTTACTTAATTTTTAAATGCGAAGAGGATTATAACAGTTTTCAGATAATGCGCTCAATTCTACTGAAAAGCATGGTATCCCGCAGTTCATCATTTATATGATGGCGTGCATCATTACGAATTGTGCCTTCGTGTTTATAGTCGAGCCGTCGGGCAACGGCCGCACTACGCACATTCATGGCATCACAGCGAATTTCAACTCGTTTAGCTGCCAATTGGTCAAAGGCAAAATTGGTGATGCCCTTTACCGCTTCGGTCATAAAACCCTGGCCGACAAAACCAGATCGCAGCCAATAGCCGATCTCAAATTTAGGCACGGACCAATCGATACGATGTAAACCACTGCCGCCAATGATAGTATGGGTATCTTTGAGCAAAAGCATCAGCCACAAATCTTCACGCGCCAAAAATTTGAGCTGTCCTTCGCGCACACGGGCTTCGTAATCTTCAGCGGACATAACATTGACGGCCCAAGGTAACCACGGTTTTATTTCGGCTTGGGATTCAGAAACGGCCGTAAACAACGCCTCGCCATCCCCTGGCAAAGGGCCCCGAATCGTCAACCGCTCTGTCTCAAAACTGTAAGGAAAATCGATTAAAATTGGTTTTTTAGCACTCATATCCCT
>CAYGMR010000172.1:5225-8298 GCA_964350725.1 uncultured Ardenticatenaceae bacterium
TTTTCAATCTCTCGCTGTAATATCAGTAAAGGGCCAAGTATAACACGTATCCCCGTAATCATTTGTCAATTTATTGCAGGATAGTGAATAACAACTTACTATTGCATTTGGTGTATGTTATGCAATATTATGCAAAAGTCGGCGAAATATATTACCGCCTATTTTCCATACGTGACGGCCGTGGCAAAGAGCCGGATAATGATTATATGAAATGGTCAATTGTTTATGATCCAATCGGCCGACGTAAAATTGCAAAAGAGTTCACAATTCATCCCTATAAGATCGCACTCAAAACAGCTTATCCGCATGATAATAGGGACAAAAACAACAGGCGCGGGTATGAGACCTTACATAATTTTGGGTTCAACAACCCTAAACGGCGCCTTGTGCGGTTATGGAGCCAAAATGTCAGTGAAGGCTTCACTGGGCAAAAATCTTACCAGCGTGATCATCTAAAACAAAACTCTGAAACAATTCTTTTCCCAGCTAATCCGATACGGCCGTATTGGATCAGCGCCTACTTCACAACCTTGCCACAGAAGGACATAGAAATTCTTTTCGTGGAAGAAAAATTAGATGTTATCCTGCATTATGCAGGTGCATTTGGCAATTTAGTCACCTTACTCAAGTTTGTACAACCAGAGTGGGAAATACTCAAGGTAGAACCATTGGACAAAAAAACACATTGGAACCATCCATTATTTCATCTTTCGCGAGACTACACATAATGAACATTACAACTGAAAAACAAGCATACCTTGAATTATTAGCCCAACAATATCCCACCATCCAAGACGCCTCCACCAAAATCATCAACCTCACCGCCCGCATGCAGCTCCCCAAAGGTACAGAGCATTTTGTCTCCGACATTCACGGTGAATATGAAGCATTTCATCACGTCCTCAAAAATGGGTCTGGCTCCATCATGCGGCGCATCAATGAACTGTTCATTTACGAGATGACCGAACAAGAAAAATCAGATTTGGCCACACTCATCTCTTATCCTGAGCAAAAATTGGCGCAACTGTTGCCGACAACCAGCGATAGCGCCGCCTGGTTACGCATCACACTCTTCCGACTCATCAAATTGTGTCGCTCTGTGGCCTCCAAATATACCCGTGCCGATGTGCGTGCCGCCCTGCCCACAGATTTTGCCCTCACAATCGAAGAATTGCTGCATGAACAAGAAGGCCTCAGCAACAAACACGAATACTATCTGAGCATCATCGACACCATCATCGCTTTGGATCAGGCCGACGAATTCATCGAAGCATTGGCCGAATTGATCCAACGCTTTGCTATTGCCCGCTTACATGTAATTGGTGACGTATATGATCGTGGCCCTGGTGCCCATATAATTATGGACACGCTCATGGACTACCATAATATCGACATCCAATGGGGCAATCATGATATTGTATGGATGGGTGCCGCCGCTGGCAGCAAGGCTTGCATGGCCAACGTCATCCGCACGGCGCTGCGTTATGCAAACATGGAAACATTACAAAATGGATATGCCATCAGTTTGTTACCGCTGGCGACCTTTGCCATGGACCTTTATGCTGATGATCCTTGTACCATTTTCTATCCAAAAACGTCGGGTGAAGAAGAGTATACAGAAAACGAACGACTGCTGATGGCAAAAATGCAAAAAGCCATCGCCATTATTCAGTTTAAATTGGAAGCACAGATTATTAAACGCCGCCCTCATTTCCAAATGCAAGACCGGCTGCTTTTAGACAAAATCGACTTTGAAAATGGTACAATTCGTCTGCAAGGCCAAGCGTATCCCTTGCGTGACACCCTCTTCCCCACTATCGATCCGAACAATCCATATCAACTTTCAGCAGAGGAAGAAAATACCGTGCAAAAGTTGCAACAATCTTTTGCCATCAGCGAAAAATTGCAGCAGCACGTTCGTTTTCTCTTTTCTAAAGGCAGTATGTACCTGGTTTACAATGGCAACTTGCTCTACCATGGCTGCATTGCTCTGGAAGAAGATGGCTCGTTTATGTCAGCCAAGGTTGGCAATCAAGAATTTAAGGGAAAAGCATTTATGGACCGCCTGGACCGTTTGGCAAGGCAAGGCTATTTTCGCAAGAATTCGGAAGAACGACTGTATGGGCAAGATGTTCTATGGTACTTATGGACGGGGGCGAAATCGCCGATTTTTGGCAAAAACAAGATGGCAACGTTTGAGCGCTATTTTATTGCGGATAAGGATACCCACAAAGAAAAGAAGAATCCGTATTATGCCCTACGCGACAAAGAAAAAACGGCCGTTGCTATCTTAAAAGAGTTTGGCCTCGATCCTGATACGGCTCACATCGTCAATGGGCATGTGCCAGTGCAGGTAAAAAAAGGGGAAAGCCCCATCAAAGCAGGTGGCAAGCTGTTTGTCATTGATGGCGGCTTTGCCAAAGCGTATCAAGGCATCACTGGCATAGCAGGTTATAGCTTAATTTACAATTCATATGGTCTGCTTTTGGCTTCACACGCTCCATTCGAATCAATCGAACGTGCCATTGAAGAAAACATCGATATGCTAACTCACACCGAAATTCTAGAACGCAACCAGGTGCGTATCCGCGTGAAGGACACTGACGAGGGTCGTGCCATCCAACAACAGATTGATAGTTTACAGGATTTGTTAATGGCCTATCGTCGAGGGCTAATTAAAGAGAGATAATGTGTGTTTTTAGTGGAATGTATAGAAAAGGATAAGGAAAATCAAAATGACAACTCATGCTCGTAACCGTAATGAAATTCCGCAACAGTATAAATGGGATGTTGACTCTATTTTTGCCACACCTGATGCTTGGGAAACGGCCGTTACCCACTTTAAGCAGCAGTTACAAACAATTTCCCAATTCAAGGGACACTTGCACGAAGGCCCCACCGTTTTGGCCGATTATCTCACTTCTGCGGCCACATTGATGAACACGGTTGGCAAAATCAGCACTTATGCCGGCCTTTCCTACAGCGTCGATACCAATAACCAGGAAGCGGCCGCTCGTTATGATCGCGCACGCGGACTTGGTGGCATGGCGACGGCCGTTACCGCCTTTGCCCA
>CAYGMR010000172.1:8308-10687 GCA_964350725.1 uncultured Ardenticatenaceae bacterium
TAGCTATCGGTTTCGAAACATTGCGTGATTGGCTCTCCCAAGATGAACGCTTGGCAGATTATGGCCATTACTTTGACCAGCTAGAAAAGCAGCAAGCCCATGTGCGTTCGGCCGAAGTTGAACAAATAATGGGTCTGGTGCAAGATGCATTTGGCACCGCTGCCGCCACACATGGCATCATGGCCAATGCCGACCTCAAATTCAAGCCCGCTGTTGGTATTGACAACCAAGCACATGCTGTGACGCAAGGCACCATCGGCGCGCTGCTCACACACGCCGACCGCGAAGTACGCCGCAGCGCCTGGCAAAATTACGCCGATGCCCATCTAGCCTTCAAAAACACAATGGCCAACACACTCACAGCCGGTGTGAAACAAGATGTATTCAAAATGCGTGTACGTGGCTATGACTCATCATTGGAGGCTGCGCTAAGCAATACGTTCATCCCCACAGAGGTGTTCCAAAATCTGATCGACACGTACAAGGCTAATTTGCCCACCTGGCACCGTTACTGGAATATCCGTCGCCGCGCATTGGGCTACGATAACTTGCACGTCTACGACATCAAAGCCCCCCTTTCAATGAATCCGCCGGTTGTGCCTTATGAAACGGCCGTTGAGTGGATTGCCACAGGGATGCTGCCATTAGGCCAAGAATATGCTTCGACCCTGCGTAGTGGTGCCTTGGAAAATCGGTGGGTCGATATCTATCCTAATGTGGGCAAACGGATGGGAGCCTTTTCATCGGGTGTCAAAGGAACCCACCCCTTCATCATGATGAGCTACGCAGATGATCTATTTGGGTTGAGTACACTGGCGCATGAATTGGGACATTCCATGCACTCTTATCTGACCTGGCAAACGCAGCAAAATATCAACTACAGCCGTTATGGCCTCTTTGTGGCTGAAGTTGCCTCCAATTTTAACCAAGCGATGGTGCGTGCCCATCTACTCGATACCCACAGTGATCCCGAATTCCAAATCGCTGTCATTGAAGAGGCTATGGCTAATTTCCACCGTTACTTCTTCATCATGCCCACGCTGGCCCGTTTTGAGTTGGAAATCCATCAACGCATCGGACAAGGCCAAGCACTGACTGCCGATAGTCTGATTGATTTATTGGCCGAGCTGTTTGGTGAAGGATACGGCCGTGAAGTAGCCATCGATCATGACCGCATCGGCATTACTTGGGCACAGTTCCATACGCACCTTTACGCCAACTTTTACGTTTATCAGTATGCCACCGGTATCTCGGCAGCCCACGCCTTGGCACAGCCGATTTTGGCGGGCGAACCGGGTGCCGCCGACAATTTCCTCAGCTTTCTCAAAGCAGGTGGCTCCGTTTATCCATTAGACGCCTTGCAAATTGCTGGGGTCGATATGACCTCGCCGGAGGCCGTGGAAACCACCTTTGCTGTGCTGGCGGGATATGTAGAGCGTCTAGAAATGTTGATCGCACAGCGGGAATAACTTTCTACATTATGAAATTCCATTGACTAGCCTTTTGCCTTCCGGCTATACTATACTTACATTTGGGTTTGAAGAGTTTTAGGACAATCAATGCCAAAACTTTATGAATACTTCGGTCTCATTATTCTCTTTTATTCGAATGAACATGAACCAGTTCACGTTCACGGAAAATATCAAGGAACGGAAAGTAAGGCAGATATTATTCTTGAGAACGGTCAGGTAATAGATATTCATTTTTCTTCAGTCAGAGGAAAAAAAACTTTACCTCCGACTCAAATGAAAAATTTCAAGATAGTCGTTGAGCATTATGCTGAGGACATAGTACAAAAATGGATCGATTACTTCATTCTTCACAAAGCCATATCACCGGAAAAGATTACCCATCGGATACGATGATGCTTGCTGAAAATGCAATCATAAATATCAAGCTGGTTGAATATGTTGAGGGCTACAAATTGCGTATCCTTTTCAGCGACGATGAGGAACGCATTGTTGATTTTGGCCCATTCTTACAAAAATCACAAAACCCTATGATACGTAAATATCTAAATCATGAAAATTTCAAAGAGTTTACCGTTGAGTATGGAGACCTATTTTGGAATGATTATGATTTATGCTTTCCAATAGCAGATTTGTACGAAGATCGAATAGTATAGCCTTTTGTCTTCCGGCTATACCATACTTGCATTTGGGTTTGAATAATTTCAGGGCTTTTTGAATAAGTTACGATAAAAACTATGATAGAGCAATATGCTGAGCAACGCAGCCAAGGTTATTGGGTTTCCGGCTCCAGGATTTCGCTTGAATCAGTCATTTTTGCCTTCCTAAATGGTTATTCACCTGAAACCATCGCTGCTGAATGTTTCCCCACCCTCTCGCTAGAACAAGTTTACGGAGCAATTACTTATTA
>CAYGMR010000173.1:0-1376 GCA_964350725.1 uncultured Ardenticatenaceae bacterium
TCACGCCAGGTTGAGCAGGTTATCCCCGGCATCGCTGCGCAGACAGATTGGTGGCTGATGTTAATTTTGGGCGTGGGCATGGGTTTGGTAACGGCCGTTCTGGATAGATTCGACTACAAAAGAGTTGCCAGCCAAGGATATCCAGCTGTAGATTCAAACCAACGACGGCGTAGACGAACGGCCGTTACCAGCGGCATCACAGGTTTATTAGGAATGGGTGTTGTGCTAGTATTTGATCATATCTCCCTGGCGTTTGCATTTGGGGGCGTGGTAGGTGTCGCTTTTGGCTTGATCACTTACTTTGTGTATGGAAGTAATCTGCGGGATGATATTCGTACAGTGGCTGCTTTGAATTGGACTTGGACAGGCGCATTTAGGGGTCTGCTAATCGGTTTTTTGTTGGCAGGTGTGGTCGAAATAATTGAATGGACGCTTTTTGGAGCTACCCAAATCGTACGTACCATTTTTTCACTTGGCCTGGTCTTTATACTGTTGGGAGGTTTACGGGGGCATCGTGTGACCATGACCAGCAAGCCCAATCAGGGTATCCGGCTATCGGCAAAAAATGCTGTGCTTGCTGGTGTGATTGTGGGTGGGGTGATGTTGGTAGTAACGGCCGTTACCTGGCAAAATATAACCCTTGGATTTGTTGGTGGTCTGTTGTCTCTATTGATTACCTTATTTATGTTTGGAGGCGGCAATGTGGCCAACCATTATTATCTTCGTCTCTTGCTCTGGCTGACCAAAGATTTACCCGCCGATTTGATCCGTTTTCTCGAATTTAGTGTAGATCGTGTCTTCCTCCACCGTGTTGGCGGGGGCTACCTATTCATCCACCAATTATTACAAGCATTCTTTGCAAAAAATGAAATTGACTAACGGCCGTTTCTCCGCAGCCACCACTTCTCCAGCTCAATTGCCCAAAACGCCAAACTGCCAGCCACAATGCACAACAGCAATTCAGGTATGGTCAATGGATCCACATGGAAAAAACTCTCTAAAGCTGGCAAATAAACCACCAACAATTGTAAGAAAACCACTACGAGAATTAACCAGAGCAGCGTTGGATTACTGCGCCAGCCCAACTTAAAGAATGATTGTTTGCTAGAACGTGAAGCCAGCGCCTGCCCGACTTGCAAAAATGCCAATGTTGTGAAGAGTATCGTTTGCCAGGTTTGGTCTTCGGGATGAGCCGGATCATAAGAAATGGCGGCAACTGCCAGACTGACCAGTCCAATAAAAATGCCAACCCAGGTGATATGACGTCCTAATCCTTCGTTAAACAGGCTGGCTTGCGGCTCGCGCGGCGGGCGCTGCATGATACCTTTTTCTGCTGGTTCAACACCCATTCCCAAGCCCAACAGGCCATCGGTGAG
>CAYGMR010000173.1:1386-9176 GCA_964350725.1 uncultured Ardenticatenaceae bacterium
CCTAAATTGCCTGCAATCGAGAATTTCACGAAGCGACGGATATTGTCGAAGATGACACGCCCTTCCTCGACGGCCGCGATAATAGTGGCGAAGTTGTCGTCCAGCAGTACCATCTCAGATGCCTCTTTGGACACATCCGTGCCGGTGATGCCCATTGCCACGCCGATGTCGGCTTTGCGCAGCGCGGGTGAGTCATTGACACCGTCGCCCGTCATAGCCACAATCTGCCCCTGATTTTGCAACGCTTCTACAATGCGCAGTTTATGTTCTGGTGTGACCCGTGCAAAAATAGAAACTTCATTGACAGCTTGTGTCAATTCATCATGTGTCATTTGGTCCAGATTTTGGCCGGTTTTAACACGGCCGTTTTCGCTAATACCGAGATCATGGGCAATAAAACGGGCGGTTAAAGGGTGGTCGCCTGTAATCATGATGGGGCGGATGCCAGCAGCTTTGGCGGTGGCAACGGCCGTTTTCACTTCGGGGCGTGGTGGATCAATCATGCCCACCATTCCGATAAAGACCAAATCTTGCTCCAACGGTTCATCAGGTGTTTCCAGCCGCTGCATGGCTAGCCCCAAGACGCGCATCCCTCTTTGCGCCATTTCTGTATTGGCGATGTCGATGCGCGTACGCCCAGCCTCATCTAGCGGCACCATTTGGTGACCATCCCAGACACGGCTGGTAATCGTCAATAAACCATCGACCGCCCCTTTGGTGAAGGCGACATAGGGGGCATCGCTGCCCGGTAGTTGGCGCACGGCGGCTGGCAGCATATCCGCATTGGCCGCCAGTTCATGCACAGTTGTCATGCGTTTGCGCTCAGAATCAAAAGGCAATTCAGCCACCCGGGGCAGCACAGATTCCAGGCCCTTGCGCGTGACACCTGCTTGCTGCGCCGCGACCAACAGCGCCCCTTCCGTGGGATCACCCATGACGGTATAGCGGCCTGTATCGAGGTCGGGATTGACGGAAGCGTCGTTACACAGCGCACCCGCAGCCAATGTCAGACCAATAGCGGGAGGCCGGTTGGTAAATAAATCGTCGGGATTGTTGGCCAATTTGAGGTAGGAAGCGGCTTGCTCGCCAGTGGTGACGGTCATGCGGTTGACGGTAAGCGTGCCAGTTTTGTCGGAGCAAATGACGGTGACAGAGCCAAGTGTTTCCACGGCGGGCAGTTTGCGGATGAGAGCGCTGCGGCGCAGCATGCGCTGGGCACCTAATGCCAGGGTGATGGTGACAACGGCGGGTAAACCTTCGGGTACCACGGCAACAGCGACAGAAACGGCCGTTAAGAACATCTCTTCCCAAGATTCACCTGCGACAACACCAATGATCAAGACTAAGATGGCAACCGCGATACCGGCCAAAGCCAGGATACGCCCCACACTGTCGAGCTGCTTTTGCAAGGGTGTCTGTGTATCTTCTACCCCTTGGATGAGCGTGGCGATTTTGCCCAGTTCTGTGTTCATGCCGGTGGCGGTGATAACGGCCGTGCCACGTCCATAAGTGACGTTCGTGCCCATGTAGAGCATATTGAGGCGGTCACCGAGGGGTAGGTCTTGTTTGGGGATAACGGCCGTTTGTTTTTCGACAGCTTCTGATTCACCAGTAAGGGCCGCTTCTTGTACACGCAAATTGGCACTTGCGACCACCCGTGCATCGGCGGGAATCGCATTGCCTGCTTCCAAATGCACGATGTCCCCTGGCACTAATTCTTGTGCCGACAGTTCCACTAACTGTCCGTCACGCTGTACACGCACCAAGGGCACAGCCAATTTCTTCAAGGCCGCCATCGCTTTTTCTGCGCGATATTCCTGCACGAAGCCCAGGATGACAAATAAGATAACGATTGCGCCAATCGCGACCGCTTCAGTGACTTGTCCCAGCAGCGCAGAGGTGACGGCCGCCGCAATCAAGATGAGCACCATTACACTGCTGACTTGCTCCCACAAAAGGCGGAGAGGATGTTTGCCCCCCTTTTCGATGAGTTCATTGGGGCCGAACTGCTGCTGGCGTTTCTGTGCGTCAGCTCCAGACAGTCCCTGCGTGCTGCTGTGTAGTTCATCCAGAGTTTCGTTGACAGATAAGGTATGGAAAAAGGGATCGGTCTGCATATTATGGCTTGTTGATTACCTTATCAAATAGATTGAGAAAGGTATTGTTTGGATCATATTTAGACTTGACCTGATCATATTTGGATTTGTTGTAGATTGACCAAAACTGACTTTCACTGAAAAAGGTGTCGGAGTAGAGACATTTTAGCCCGTGATATTCCAATAATTTTTGTTCGATTTGTTTGTTGTAATGGTAATCTTCCATCTCGTTTTCAAGTTCCATGGAAATATAAAAACCGAAATCGAGTACAAATTTTGATTCAGGATCGTAAAGTGGGTAGGTGCCGATGGGTTTGGTCGTTTTAACCGGACAATACCATAATGGAAAAATATTTAACTCGTGGGCTAACCACGCATCAAACTCAGCGGCGGCACTGAAAGGGATTGCAGCATCTTGAATTAATGCTTCTTTGCGCTTTGATTCGAGGAAAAGCAGTCTCGCGTCACCTTTTTTACGCAAGCGATTGCGAAATTTGCCTAGTTTGATGAGTCTATCCGAGCGCAATATTGTTGGCCCCAATGTTTTTCTGAAGAGCGGGTTTAGCAGCACAGAGCCAATTATATTTTTTTGGTCAGTTGCCCAAAATGCATCTGGATCCCAGCGCCAAATATAATCTTTGATGGTGAGATATTTTTGATCCACGGTTGGGTCTTGGATGCTTTTGAAGAATGGCGTGTGTAAAGGAACTAAATGTGACTCTCCCGCCGGCAAATTGGCGGCAAAATCTCCCAACAACAAGATATATTGGTTGGGCGAAAAACTGACGCCTTCAATAAAATCGGCCGTGCTTGAATTGACCGCAGCGCCCATTGCCTCAAAGAATTCGTCGGCAATTGCAAAGCGCTTGTATTGCAGTTTCACATAGGGTTTTACTTCATTGAGTTTAATCTTACATTTGAGGATGTAGCCCAGCGAACCATATGAGTTGGGCAGCATGTAGAAGAGATCTGCATTAGATTGGGGGGAACAATGGATGACTTTGCCTTCACCGGTGAGTAGATCAAATTCTGTTACCATTTCGTGTATAAGACCAAATTTGAAGCTGGAAGATTGTCCGCCTAAACCGGCAACCGCACCGCCAACGGTAATAGACCTGAGTTCGGGAACGGCCTGCGGCATCAAGTTGAGTGGCAGTGTAGCTGCGACGAGATCATAAAAGGAGGTCATGCCTTCGACGGAGGCAATATTTTCGTCATTATCAATGCTAATCACACGATTAAAGTGACGCAAATCTAAGTTTGGTTTTTTGTCACGCTCTTTGAAAATATGTTTATTGTCTTTCTTAAGTGAGATGCTTTGTTTTGCGGCAAGAAGTTCGTTGAACTGTTTGATCGCTGCTGCTTCTTTTTTTGATATTCAGGTGTTGATACGAATGTTTTTTTCATTGTAGTATTAAATGGATAATCCAATTTGTGCTGCCAGGGCAACGGCCGTTGCTTCATTGGCCGGTTTTTTTATGTTTGTAAAGAGCTGCCAGGTTTCGCGATGAACGGCCGTTGCGCCCGGTTCAATCGTGGTTTCTGGCCCCAGTGTTTCCATCTCCAAAAAATCAGGATTGCAATAAACTTGGGTGGAAGCGCCATAATCGAGATAAACGGCCGTTTCCATATAATCCACTTTTTTGACAAAGAGTGTGTCGTTCAGATGGTAGGCCAACCAGCCGTGAGGATTAGGGAAACCAATCTTAAATGCCCCTTCTGTCATGTTGGCAGAAATTAAAATTGCCTGGTTGCCCCAGGTGACATGTGGGTTGTTGATGTCTGTATACGGCCATAAAATGAGAGGCCGATTGGGTTGTAAGCCGGATTTGTCGGTAAAGGTGGTGCGTTGGGGCATAACGGCCGTGCCGCCTGGACGCATTTGTGTAATCGCCCACAACGCGCAAGTTACTGGCCAATGCCCCTTGTTGGTCAGCATATGATCGATAACTACGGTAGCGCTGTCATCGGGCAATGTAACGCGTAAGGCCTTTTGCAGACCTGTCGCAACCTCAAGCGGGGCTTCTATCAATACTCCATTTGGAATGGAGCTGATTTTAACCGGATTGTCATCTGATAAATAAGTGCGCGTGTTTATTTCGGGCGCATGCCATAGACGATGACCGCCCCAAAGGTGAAACGGTTCCATACCTGGCGTCTCAATAATCGTATCCGGCAGTTGCGCAAATAGGTTTTCGCCACCATTTAACTGTAATGTAATAATGCGCGGGCCAACTGATTGTGTGATGAGCATCGAAAGGGTTTCATTGGCTAATCGCACGCATTTTAATCCCATATGTTGTATAGTTTTTAGCATCATTGGATTGTAAAGCGTTGCCTGCTTGTGGGCAAGATTTTTGCTGTATGGCAATTTTGTAAATTGCCGGGACAATTTGCAAAATTGTCCTACATTAGGAGAATAATTATGCTAGAAGAAGACACACAAACAACATCGCCCACGGACGCAACGACTACCCCCACCGTGCCGCCTTCCGTTATCCATGTGGAAACAGGTAAAAATCGTACGGCGCTGTGGGTGCTGATGGCCTTGGTCGTAGGCTTCATATTGCCGGTCTGCGCTTGTTCGTTCATTCTGTTTATGGGTTTCGTTGGCATCGGTGCCGCTGGGTCTACCGGTTTCCAAGATGTAACCATGAATACGGCGTTGAGTGAGTCGGTCGCGCTTGTGCATGTTGATGGCACGATTGTTAACGGCTCAGCAGATGAATTTGCCGCCGGCAGCGCCATCAGCGGTGTTGTTATTTCGCACCTGGAAGCCGCCGCAAATGACCCACTTATCAAAGCGATTGTGTTGCGTGTTGACAGCCCTGGCGGCACAGTAACCGGTTCGGCTCAGATTCATGAAGTGGTGGCGCAGCTCGAAAAGCCGGTTGTGGTGAGCATGGAAAGCTTGGCCGCATCGGGTGGATATTATGTGAGCGCACCTGCCGACTACATTTTTGCGCGACCAGATACCTGGACAGGCAGCATTGGTGTAATCACCCAATTCATCAACGCAGAAGGGTTTATGCAGGAGCATGGCATCGAGGCTACAACAATTACCAGCGGCGAAAACAAGGCGTTTGGCGGTTTATTCCGTGGCTTGACGCCCGAACAAGAAGAAATTATGCAAACGCTCGTCGATGAAAGCTTTGATGGTTTTGTGCAGGTGATTGTAGACGGCCGTGGCCTATCCCGTGAAGATGTCTTAGCTCTGGCAGATGGTCGCATTTATAGCGGCCAACAAGCGCTGGAAAATGGTCTCGTTGATGAACTCGGCAACCTGGATGCTGCCCTTAATAAAGCCGCAGATCTTGGTGGTATTCGTGACAGCTATGATGTGATCGAATATGAACAACTCCCCAATTTTCAGCAGCTTTTGCTTGGTTTTTCTAGCAAGATGTTGCAGGGTGAATCTATGCGGCTCAAAGCTGAGATTGATTACCTGACGACCCCTAAACTCGAATATCGTTTTATTGGCACCCCTTAGTTTATGAATTCTACCGAATATTCACAGGAAACGGCCGTACTCATTGTATAATCTATGCAGCGAATCAATTTGAAAAGGAATCACAAGGAGACGACGCGTGCGCAATAAATGGAAACAAACAGTTTTTCTGGTTGGATTACCGACGATGGTTTTCTTAGCCACTTTATTTGTGTTTGGCAATAAGAACAATCAGATTTCATATGCTGACGAAGTGGCTGAAGATGCTTTTCTACCGCTTATCGTACGTCCCGCCGACAGCCCCACGCCAACAGCAACCATAACGCCGACGGCAACGATAACACCCACGGCGACGATCACGCCTACGGCGACAATTACTCCCACCATGACCCCAACCCCCACAATGACGCCCACACCTGTCGATCCTAATTATGGTTTGGATAATGGCTCATTTGAAGAGGGTTGGAACACGATTGCATTTGGTAATCAGCGGCCTATTGATTGGGCACTCTATTGGGTAAACCCCGGCGATCCGCTGTTTGATTCACCTGATTTAGCTTCGGGTGTGTGTGAATGTGTACACAAACATATGTCACAATTGCCTGCAGATGAGCAGCCCGGTGGGCCAGATGCACTGATACTCGATGGGGAATATGTATATAAGCTGTTCTCCGGTCAGGCGTTTGGTTCGGAACTCAGTCAGACGATTTCCGGATTAGAGCCAGGGGTTGAAATGCGCGTTACCTTGCCGGTGCGTGTGCATGTGCATGGGGATACTGATCCATGGTCGGCCGAATCAAGTTTATGGGTCAATGATGTGGGTGCTTGGGCGAGGGCTGAGCATATGGGCGACCGTAATTGGTGTAAACATGAGCAGATCTTTACGGTTCCTGAGGATGGTATCACCAAGGTCGATGTGCGCGTAAAGAGTAAATATTCATTGGTTAAAGATTTTTTCATTGATGATATTCGTTTAACCCGTGCTGATGAACCCGCACCCCATGCTGATATGGATAGTTGTATCCAGGATGAGCCGCTGACCCGTTACAAACCAGTGAAACCGCGCAGCTTCCTGGATTATTTTATGCGCCAATAGTATTCTCCATAGATATGTGCTGGACATAATCGAAGTAGCGCACAGCAAACACAGAGTTTTTAAGTTTTACTTAATCCCTCTGTGTTCTCTGTGCGCTCTGTGGTTCAATCAGTCGTTTTTCTAAATCCGTCAGGTCAGCACGCAGCAGTTCCAAGTGGGGGAAATCAGGTTGTTCGGCCAGGCGGCGCTGCAACGGCCGTAACCCATCTCTAAATTGGCGCATCTCTTCTTCAGCTAAATGGGCATCGGCCGTATCGCCCAGACCTTCCAAAGCGCGCACCAGATAATAATAATTTTGTAAATCATATGCACCATCTGGCAGCGTGCCATGTGTGGTTTCGGTGAAGGATTCAACAGCCGCACTAAATTTTTGCTGGCGGTATTCACTTAGGCCCAGGTAAAAAAGGTAGAGGACAAAGTGGGGTTTGCGTTTGAATGCTTGCAAATACATCGTTTCTGCATCTGCAAAACGATTTTGCGCCAAATAGATCTGCCCCAATGTATTATTGACGGCATCCGCATCTGGCTTGAGGCTTAACGCTTTTTTGGCATCACTTTCCGCCGGACCAAAACGCATTTCAGACAGATGAATTAAGGCGCGCAGTTGGTATGATTCCCAAAAATCAGGGCGTGCCGTGATGGACTTGTTTACCAGCAGCAGGGCTTGATCCAAATCGCCCACGCGAAAACGACGATAAGCAGCCCGGTAAGAAAGTGGTGTTTCAAACAAGCGTTGTATAAATAGCAAAACGGCCGTTATCCCTAAACCAATAATTGGCTGCACCATGGACCCGACTTGCACGCCAATTGTGATGCCGATCAAAGCTGGAATGGCCATCAATAAAGCGATCAGCCGCAGTCGCCAACTCGCCTCACGCATGCTCCACAGCAAATAAACGAGCAAAATCAGACCAATGCCGATTGTAATCCCGATGGTGAAATATTGCGGTAAAACGATGGCGATCACGATGGCGATGAACAATATGCCGATGGTGATGCCAATTGGTAATAACAGGCTGGCGCGCATCTCTTTTTGCGACAACCGATGGGTGCTCGTTTTTTTGAAGCTAGAAGTTTCTTGAGTCAAAATGGAAGCCTTAGATTACATTTCGGCCACGGATTATCACGGATTTTCACGGATGATATGGTC
>CAYGMR010000173.1:9186-10605 GCA_964350725.1 uncultured Ardenticatenaceae bacterium
AATCTGTGAAAATCCGTGGCCAAAAAATTAATTACAAAAATCAACGGCCGTTGCCGCCAAAATAGCCGTCAAATCAAAAACAGATTGCAGGTCAACCCATTCCTCAGCACTGTGTAAACCTGCCCCGATTGGACCAATCAGCACCGTATCAATACCTGCCGCAGCTAAAAGCGCCGCATCCGTCCAAAACGTTTGGCCACTGTGCTGCGGTGGCTTCCCTAATTGTGTGCTGGTTGCGCGCAGCAGAGATTGGACAATGGGCGCAGCGCTATCGACTTCAAACGCATCACGGTCGAATGTGGCTTTGAGTGTGGCCTTAAATGTGGGGTCTGCGGCTGTGAGGCGGTCGATGATCGCTTGCAATTCGGCCGTGGCTTGCGCCACTGTTTCGCCCGGAATTGTACGCCGTTCTAGCTGGAGCAAACAATGGTCAGCATAGATGCTGATTTCCGAACCACCTTGAATTTTGGAGGCGTGCAAAGAGGGTGGGCCCGCCAATGGATGTGGTGGGCGTTGGCGCAGTTCTTTTTCCAGAAGGTCTAAACCTGCCAGGAAACGGCCCATGCGCATATTGGCGTCGATGCCTTCCAAATAGCGGCTGCCATGCGCTGCACGGCCGATTGTTTCGACCTCATACCAGATGAAACCACGATGAGCACGGCATATGGTCAGGTCGGTTGGCTCGGTGACAATGGCGGCATCGGCACGGACATGTTTGACGAGATCGGCCGTACCGATACTGAGCATCTCTTCATCGACAACAAAAGCGAGAATTAAATCGCCGGCCAGGTTGATTTTGTTGTCAATTAAGGCTTTGGCGGCACCTAACATGGCGGCTAAACTGGCCTTCATATCTTGGGAGCCACGGCCGTATAGTTTGCCATCCCGAATTGCCCCGCTAAATGGGTCGGTCATGCCACCCACGCCCACTGTGTCCATATGGCCGTTGATGAGTAGGCGACGGCCGTTGCCAGTTCCGCGTAAAATCGCGACCACATTCGGCCGTCCCGGCTCGACTTCGTGTAGCGATATATCTAGGCCCAGCTGTTTCGCTTCATCTGTAATAAAAGCCGCGATTTGCGCTTCGCCTGCATTTCCAACTGCCAGGGTGGGGTTGGTTGAATCGATTTGTACCAATTGTTGTAATGTCCTGCTGACATATGCCTGATCGATAGTGTGTGTCATGTATTACCTCATTGCATGAATTTTACCTCGTAAGCTGCAAACTGAAAATCTACGAATGAGAAGCCGTTGGCAGAAGCGTTAGCCAAATAACGGCAGCCCAAACGGGTTTTCTTATAGATAATATACAATTGTCGTAACTGTATGGGTTAGTCGAGTAGATTTGCCAAATTTGGTGTCAAGTTTGCATCGCTACCAGCCCAAATTTGACAAATCTCGTGTGTACCCCTGGCCAAT
>CAYGMR010000174.1:0-2564 GCA_964350725.1 uncultured Ardenticatenaceae bacterium
CCGGCCTCTGTGAAAGGTTCGGTTGCCCTGGTTACGACAGATGGAAGTGACCCGACAACACAGATTCATTTTCAGATCAAACATTGGGTGCGTGGCCGTTTGCGGCTGGTTATTCCACGTTTGGTTTATGATCCCAATTATGGCGAGCGCCTACAATACCTCATCATTGGCACGAGTTCAGCTTTTAGCGTGCGCGTTAATTCAAAGGCGCAAACGCTGGTTATTCGCTATGATCCGGAGGTTGTTGATGCGGCCACATTCTTGGACGAAATAGTTATTTGTGTCAAGAATGCCACCAAGCCGGAAGTTGCTGTAAAACCAGTCGAGGCAGGGGAAGCTGAAGATGTCGAACAGATCAACTATCTAAAACGTCTGGGGCTGCCTGGTGTTACGTTGGCGCTTGCCGTTAGCACTTTTGCAGGCTTGGCTGTGCCACCTGCTTTGATGGCCAGTACGCTTATTGTTGCTGCGATCCCCGCTTTTCGCCGTGCCATCGAAGGTATTCGCGATGAAAAGAAACTTAATGTAGATTTTCTGGATTCAACTGCCATCGCCTTGCTCACAGCAACCGGCTTTTTCTTTCCACCGGCGCTGATGATCGGCTTGATTGAAACCGGTGAAATCATTCGTGATTTAACCGCACGCCGTACGGCGCGTGCCAACCTGGATTTGCTGGATTCATTGGGTAGAACGGCACGGATCGAGCGGGATGGTATTGAAGTCGAAATACCATTGGCGGAAGTGGTGGAGGGTGATGTTGTCGTTGTTTATCCTGGCGATCAGATTCCCGTAGATGGTAATGTTGTGGGGGGCTTGGCTTTGGTGGATCAGCAAAAGCTGACAGGCGAATCCATTCCGATTACCCGTGAAGCGGGCGAGGACGTGTTTGCGGCTACGCTGGTTGTTGATGGGTCTTTGCGCATTGAAACGCGCCGTACGGGCGAGAACACCCGTGCCGGCGTTGTCGTGGCTTTGATGAAATCGGCGCCCGTGCATGACACACGCATGGAAGATTATGCCAAGAAAGTAGGCGACAAAATCGTCGTCCCGACGCTAGCATTAGGAGCGGCCGTAACGGCCGCTACAGGTGGTAATATTATTCGTGGTGTAAGTGTCATCACGCTGGATATTGGTACGGGCGTGCGCGTTTCAGTGCCAACCGCCATTTTAGCCTCACTCACCTATGCGGCACGGCAGGGTATATTGATACGCAGCGGCCGGGCAATTGAGCAGTTGGCCAAAGTGGATACGATTGTCTTTGACAAGACTGGCACGCTGACACAGGGTAACGCGGGCGTAGTAGGTATTTACACAAATAAAAAGAGTGTGGAGGCCGAGGAAGTCTTATGGTTGGCGGCAACGGCCGAACAGGGCCTGACCCATCCAGTTGCTGAAGCGATTGTGCGCTATGCACGCGAAACTGAAGTGGCTGTTGGTGAGTGTGATGAATGGGAATATCGAGTTGGTCAGGGGATTGCGGCGGAGATTAACGGCCGTACTATTTATGTTGGCAGCGGACGCATGATGAGCAATCTGGGGATTGCCACTGAAGAATTTCTGGCCACAAACCCCGAAATCGAGGCCAGTGCTGCTTCGCAGGTGTATGTGGCTGAAAATGAAGAACTTCTGGGCATTATTCTGTATAAAGACCCTGCACGGCCCGAGAGTGTCGGGGTGATTGATGACCTGCACAAAATGAAGATCACACCCTATATGTTGAGTGGCGACATGCAAAGGGTAGCTGACGCTATCTCCGCTGAATTGGGAATTGCCCCTGAACATGTCTATGCAGAGGCTTTTCCGGAGCGGAAGGTTGAGGTCGTCAAGATGCTGCAAGAAAGCGGAAAAACAATCGCCTTCGTGGGTGATGGCATCAACGATTCAGCAGCCTTGGCACATGCCAGCGTCTCGATTTCCTTTGCTGGGGCTACCGATATGGCACGCGAAACGGCCGATATTGTGCTGATGGACGATGATCTCGCGGCCCTCATCCTGGCTATTCAGATATCGAAACATGCCATGCGCGTGGTGCGGCAAAATGTGGGCGTGATTGTGGGTCCGAATGCCGCCGGTATGGTGGTTGCCGCCTTAGTTGGTTTGGATCCAGTAGCGGCCGTACTCATCAATAATGGGTCTGCCATTATGGCTGAGTTGAATGGATTCCGACCGATGTTGGGTCCGCCAGGACACAAAAAGAGTTTACCTGCACCGGAGGCGTATTTCGCGGCGGCTCTGCAAGAAAGTATGCTTGAAGACATAGCGGAAGAGGTTGTAGACGAGAATTTGGATCAGATGGTATATAGTGCCACAAATGGTAATGTGATTGCCATTGAACAGATTTTAGAAATCGAAGGTAATGAGTATGAGGAGAAGCCAGGTATCAAACTTGGTGATGGTCACAATGGCGTTGCTGAAAACGGCTTTGCGGTGGAGCGAGATCCGGTTCACGCTAGCTTGGAACAGAATGGGAATTTAAACAAGTGAAATTCCAGTTTGTTGTAGACTGACAATATAAGAGAGAAATTATGCCAGTTGAGACATTTGCTGCTTTTGTTACTGAACAA
>CAYGMR010000174.1:2574-10577 GCA_964350725.1 uncultured Ardenticatenaceae bacterium
CGGCCGTTGTTATCGCCCCAAAAGTGGTACCTGTACTGGTTAGAGCGGGTCAGAGTGATCAATGGTCTGTTGCAAAAGTTACCGCAAACCGGTTTGGCGAAATCGTCGTGCTTCCTGTCGAAGTGGCAGGTCGAACTGTCTATCATCAGGTGAAGGACGGTTGGCATTGGTATGGCGAGCAGTGGGACGACCTAATTGTTGAAGCACGGGGTATGCAAGCCGCACACACTGATAAGCGGGAATCCGATCCAGCGGTCTTAGACTCGCGGAGGCGTTTGCAGCTTAGCCTAAGTCAGAAAGGAAATAATATGAAGTTATGTCAATTTAATTTTGATTTGCCTGTCGATCCATATCTTCTCATGGATTTAGCCATGGAAGCGATTGTCGAGCATGGTGGAACTGTTACTGGTGAGCTGCCTGAGATGCTGATCGCTGTGCCAACGCCCTTGGGTGAATTTGATGGTGTATGTACCCTTGTGGCAGATACTACGATTCATATTGCTGTGACGAAGAAACCCGAACTTGTATCTTGTGAATTGATTCGTAATAAACTTGTGGAATACTTGACACAAGGAGTTAAAATGCATGTACAGGCGACTAAGGCGCAAGGTGGATAGAATGGAGAATTTAGCATGAGCGAAGATACAGTAGCGGATATTGAAAACATCGACAGCACGAGTGAACAATCGGCTGAGTCAAAGTTACAAAATCTGGGCAAGACTGAAAGCAAAACACCAGGGCGCATGCGTCTACGTGTACGCCCAGAAATGCGCACACCAGAGACAATGGCACAAATCAAAGAAAACCTCGAACAGCATCCTGATATTGATGCTGTGCAAGTGAACCAGCGTACCGGCAGTGTGGTCATTAAACACAGCGGTGAACACGACAGCCACAAATTGTTTTGGGAAGCCATCAGCGAGGTTGATCTTATTGGCGAAGCTGCGCTTGAAATCCCCGACGAAGAGGAGGGTGAGGACCCAACAGGGCGCTTGGAAAAACAACTTGCCGATCTGAGCTATGATATTGATCGATCTATTTACAAGCGCACCGGCGAAAATTTACATCTCGGTTTGCTAATTCCGGGGAGCATTGCTGGTATCGGCATTGCCCAAATCGCTATATTTGGAATTGGATTGGAACTGCTGCCGGGGCCAGTTTTGTTGTGGATCGCTTATGATATTTACCGTCGTATCGGCAAGGAACCCCCGTTCATTACCCGCGATAAAAAAAGTTTAACTGAAGTTGAACCTGCAACTGCAGATGCTCCCACGGATGCAATATACACTCAGGTTGAACCCGCTGCCGCTTAAACAGGTGGTCAGCATATATTTTGTGTTAGGAGGCTAAAATGACAAGCATTTCCATCGATAATATTTCAGAAAAAGCGCGTGATACAGGTACAGCTTTAACTGCGGCTGTGCCGCAATCTGTGTCAAAACCAGCGAAAAGGGCATACGATGCAGTGGGTACCGGTGTGCAATGGTATCTTGAACAATGGGAGGATGTCATCGAGGAAGCAAAAGTTATGAAGCGTGGCGACCTCGCAGAGCTCAACTTTAAAGATTTTTTGGCAAGTTTGCCTGAAGCCACAGTCGTATCCGATATTCCGGGCAGAGTGCGTTTGCGTAACAAGGGACTCAAAGGTCAGTCACAACTAGCTAAAGAAAGTACGCAGGCTTTGGCAGAAGTGGACGGGGTCAGCGAAGTCCATGTTAGCGCTTTGACCGGCAGTATCCTTGTTTTTTTTGACAAGGATCAGTATGAATCCCGCGACGCTTTGCTGCAAGCAATAGGGTAGGTGTTGTTGGGTCTGCGAAAGATATTCATGGCTCAAAAAGCGAAAGTGTTTGATCGTGGCGATCAAAGCGGATCGCCACCAATTATTATTGAAATGCAAACGGATGCGGCTGATTCCGATGGGGATGCAGCCGCTATCGTTAATCGCGCCATGGATAACTTAAAGCAAGCAACACAAACGGCCGTTACGCTGCCAGCGCAAGTTGTGGGTGAATCAGCCAGCCAGCTTATAGAATCCACAGCGCTCCTGGGAAGAAAAGCGGCTAAAACAGCTATTAAGAGCTACCTTAACCGACAAGAAAAGGTTAACGAGTCACCTACAACTCGTGCGCTCGAAGCCAAAGCACAAGATGTCCTGCAAGGAACCAAAAACACCGTTAAGCAAACTCGAGACGCGGTTGATCCACGCATAGTTGCTGGTGGTCTGGCCGGGCTGACTGCTGGCGAAATTGTTGGTGGAGCAGTTGGTGGCGTGGCTGGCGGTGTTGTTGCCGGGCCGGCTGGGATGGTCGTCGGTTCACAAGTAGGCGGCTTTACCGCTGGTATGTTGGGGTTAAAACTAGGTGCTGATGCAGTTTATGATCGCATAGAGGCAAAACGCGCCCAGAAAACAACTGTCCAAGATGTAGATTCAGCAGAATCGTCTCGTAAAACGAGTTTCGGCCGTTTCTTGCAGGTCAAAACTGGCGAGCGTCTTGGGGAAATTGTAGGTTTAACTTCTGGAGCGGCATTGGGTTTGGTTATTGCTGGTCCTACTGGAGGTTTGGTTGGTGCTGTCGTCGGTGAAGCATTAGGTGGCCATGTGGGGGAAGATTTGAATAGACCTCCTGGGACAAATGCTTCAGGCGCAAAAAAATCGAGTGAAAGTGCGGGTCAATGGCTAGACCGTTTTGGCAAGTCCACTGCTGGGGAAGCAGCTTCAGTTCTCGTTGCTGGCAGCGTCGGCGCGTTGTTTGGGCCGAGTGGGCGCTTAGTGGGCCATCGCATCGGTCTTATCTTTGGTAAACGTGTTGAATGGCATAAGTTGGGGGATGTAGAAAATCAAGGGGCAGCGGCGTCGCAAATGCCGCTAAACGCGCCACGCACCACCCCCCAGGACACCATTACTGCAGGAGATCCATCTGCGGTGCTTATTGAAGAACCGCCTGTCCAACTCACAAAACGACAACTTGAAGTGTTAGCGCTGTTGTCACAACAGTTGACAACCCGTGAGATTGCAGCACAACTTGATATTACTCCTGAGACAGTAAATTATCACAAGCGCAATATTTACAAAAAGCTGAAAGTGAGTTCAAGTGCAGAAGCGGCTTATATGGCGGTCGAACTTGCACCGAATACAAATGATCTTTAAGTGGGAATGACTCAACAACGCATCATTTTCTATTTAGGTAAAGGCGGTGTGGGTAAAACGGCACTTTCACTGGCAACGGCCGTACGCAGTGCTGAGCTAGGTCATAAAACGCTTGTTGTCAGTACAGATATTGCTCATAATTTGGCTGATTTCTTGGAAAAGCCGGTTGGATCCAAACCGACTTTTATTGCCGAAAATTTGTGGGCGCAAGAGATTAACGCCTTTGCCGATATTGAGCAGTCTTGGGGAACCTCCCAGGTAGAGCTATCAAAGAACATCCGTGAAAATCGTCTTGGCGATATCACAGCAGAAGAAATTGCCACATTCCCCGGCTTGGACGACATTAGCAACCTGTCGAATATTATTCAAGAAATCAAAGCGGGCGATTTTGAGCGCGTTATCGTTGATACAGCGGCCACAGGCAGTACGATCCGCATGTTATCATTGCCTGATTCTTTTCGCTGGTATGCTGATTATCTACAGCGGTTTAGAGATAACCGTTTGCTGAAGGTTGCTACGCCGCTGGCAGGCATGTTTATTAAAAAACCAGCCCAGATTCAAGCAGCTTTTGTTGAAAAAGAAGCTGAAGTTACTTATTTACGTGCAATATTGCGTGATGCGGCTATCTGTAGTTTTCGTGTGGTTGCCCAACCGCAAAAAGTAGCGATGCGTGAAGCGGAACGAATTATTAGCTATTTGAGCCTGTATGATTATCCGATTGATTGTTTGGTCATGAATCGGATAACACATGAGTCAGATCAAGATGAATTTCATCGTTCACACCTACAGAAAGAAGCTGCATATTTAGAACAATGGGGAGCTGAAGCACAGCCTTTTATGCTTTGGCATGTGCCAGAATATGTTGAAGAGCTATTAGGGATCGAGGCTTTTGCGCAAGTGGCTCAAACATGTTTCGGATTGGAAGACCCAGGGGATATTTTTACTCAGGGATTATCACATGAAGTTGTTGATGACGGCAACGGCCGTTTCCTACTACGTATACCAATGCCGTTTATGATTGCTGATGATGTTCGTTTGCGCCAGAGAGAGAATAAACTCTTCATTAGTCTGGGCAATTTTAAGCGCGAATTGCTATTGCCAGCAACCCTCCATCGTTATGCCGCCACAAAAGCACAGCGCTCAGATGGTGTGTTGACGATTGTGTTTGATCGCCCAACTACAACGGATAAGGGAAACAGGTAATATTGCTGTTGGCCCTTATCCGTTATTTTCCTAAACCGATGCATCCTCTAATTCAACGCATCCAATGACCATTGTGCCGGGTAGAAATTCTCATTGACATTCAACGCTTCTTGATACGCCTCGCGCGCACCAAAAATATCCCCCAAGAAAGCCAAGGCATGGCCTTTATACCAATAGGTTTCTTCGACATTACGGCCCCCTTGGGTTGCTAATGTCGCATCAGCTAGATCGAGCATATCTTGGTAACGGCCGATTTTCATATAGGCCAAATAGGGTTGGAATTGGTACCATAACATACGCGGGGGCAAGCCAAGTTCGCGTGCGCGATCGTATGCTTGGGCACCTCCTTGATAAAATTCTTGTGCGCCCGTCTTTTCACCGATGCGTGTAAGTGCTGTGCCTAAATTGAACCAGGCAATTGCATCGTCTGGATTCGTTTGGGTTTCAGCTTCTGCACGGGCAGCGGCCGTTTTCCACATTTCGATATCATCAAACATTTCGGGGCCAAGAATGGCAGCAACTTCGGCCTCTTGTTCGGGTGAATAAACAACATAGAAGGTGTAGTTAAACTGCTGCCAGAATTTTTCGATTTCTTCATAAGAATCCACACGCCCACTGCCATCAAAAGGACCTAAATAACTGTCCTGGCTGTAGAATTCCTGTTGGACATCGTCATACCCAAACATCGTCAGGTAATGTCCCCACCAGCCTGATTCTGGAAGCTCATACCCTTTTTCGATGACTACTGGATAACCCGCAGCGATGAAGGATTTGATCATCTCGATGGTGCCGCCGCTGCGTGCGATCGCGTTCAACCCGGGTGTTTCAACATTGACATAATCGGCAATTTGCCAGGGGCTCACATTGCGATCTTCTGAACTTGGTTTCAGATAAGAGGCTACTTCGGTCTGAGTAATGTCATTGCCATGAAAGTTCAGCACTTGAGTTAAGTTGGCTGGACCACAATTGTTAAAGGTTTGTTGGACAACACCGACACCGTCAAGGACAGCACGCTCAGGCAGTGGTTCTGGTGTGGCTGTTGCAGTGGGAGCGGGCGTGGGGGAGGGTTGTTGGGTTGGCACGGCCGTTACAGCCAGCGTCTCAGATTCATTTTCGGGAACAGCCGCTTCAGCATTACTTGGTGCAACTGTTGGTTCAGGTAGGGGTGTGGCAACGGCCGTTACGGTTGCTTGCTCGCCAATTAAGGCGGCGATATCGACCGCCTGACCCTGACTGCCTTGAACCGGTGCCGGCAATGCGGTTGCAACCGGTGCCACCACATCAATAACTCCTTCAGTCATACCCGACAAAAACGGGCTGCGTTCGGCTAATGCCACACGGTAGCGGCCGGGAATTGCGCCCACAATTGTAGGCAGCATCAATAAGCCCAAAATCAAGATGATTTGCAGGCCAGCAATAATAAAAATGATGTTACGAGTTCGTTTTTTCATAAGCGGATTGATTGACAATTGTCAATTGTCAATTGTCAATTGATTGTTTGGATTAAAGGCGATAGCTTTTTCAAATAGTTCTTCTGCGGCGGCTGCTTCGCCTTGAGCAGCGAGCGCCAATCCTTTGTAGTAGAATGATTCTTCAAAATAGGGGCGATCTTTTAAGGTTGTGTCTGCCAATAGGAGCACATCCTCATAACGGCCGACCTGGTAGTAAGCTTCGTAGGGGCCGAATTGGTACCATAACATACGCCAGGGTAGTCCAATGGCGCGGGCCTGGTCAAAGGCGGTGGCGGCAGCTTCATAATCGCCTAATGCATTGTAGATCGTGCCAAGGTTGAACCAGTTGAAGGCGTTGTCGGGCGTGACGGCCGTTGCTGCTTGTACATCGACTAATGCATTTTGCCACATTTTTTGGTCATCGCTATCGTCACCAATAATTTCAGCAAAAGTAGCGGCTTGGTCTGGCTGGAAAATGGCCAAGTAATTATGGTTAAAATGCGGCCAATAGGTTTCTAGTTCAGCATAAGTGAGGACACGACCGTCGGGATGTGAATTTTGTAAAGGCTCTTCGCTGGTTCCAAACCAGGAATCATAGACCCACAACTGTTCTAGCGCATCATCATAAGCCACGACGAGCAGATAATGACCATACCAACCCATCCACCGAAATTCACCCGGCGGTTCAATGCCGATTTCGATAATGATCGGGATATCGTTGGCCACTGAACGGCGTAGGATATCGAGGTTGCCATTGGTGCGCGTTACGGCCGTTAATTCAGTTTCATTGTTCACATAGGCGGCCATTTCATAGGGAGTAACATTGCGATCTTCTGGGTCTGGTTTTAAGACAGTGGCGGTTTCGCTTTGGGTGACTTGGTGACCAAAGAAAGATAATCCCATCGCTAAGGTTGCCGGACCACAATTATTCCAATCCTGGAATTTATGTTGAACCCCACTTAAACGCGCTGTTGATGGCAAGGGCCAGGGTGTTGCCGTGGGTTGTGGAGTACTCGTCGGGATGGTAGTCGCTGTCGCAGGTGCAGATATTTTCGTGCTGGATTGTTCTGGTGGTTGGGTGGAAACGGCCGCTTCGGCAGCGCTCAGTACAAGTGTTGGCATTAATGTTGGTGTGGCCAGCGTTTCCGACTCAGTCAACAAACGCGCTGCATTAACCGGACTGGCGACTGTTGGCAGGATTGGCAGACCTTCTGCGGGCAAGCCATATTGTTGTAAAGGTTGGGGTAAACCCATTACATAACGATCTGGCATCGCTTGTAAAAGCGTCGGAACCGCCCATAAGGCGAGGCCGAACAAAATGAAGAGTGGGAGGATGAATTTGAGTTTACCCATAATTTATCACGGCTATACTTTACACTGTTTAACCGTTTGAGATTGTAACGCAGACCACGGAAACGGCCGTTATGCTCTTACCAAGCTCTAAAAACAGTAGGTTAACCCAAAACTATCCTCCCTATTTTTACGTTACGCTAATCCTCTCTCAAACGCCTAACCAAACAAGAGCGAAAAATATCAGTACTACCAAAATCATCCCAACAACAAGATTAAGAATACAGCCACCAGTGTCAGAACCACTTGAATGTTGGCGGTTATTGTTTTGAAAAGGCATGAAATCTGAGATCATTGTAATCATGCGCTTGTAAAACCATAGTTTAAGGCTTACCGTAATAGCATATATAAAGATAGCCACAAAACCAAAAGCCAAGAGCAAAAGTAGAAAATGAAACAACGATGTATCAAACATGAGTACAACCTCCATTTGAGATCTGTGACCTTTTTAAATATTTTAGGCCACGCAGGTGATATGTACTCAAATTATGCAAAAAAGGGTTGCTGCCCTAACGCGTAATCACTGCCTATTTAGCTCACAGATAGAACACAATTGTGTCAAAATGATTATCAGAAAAGCCTATTTACAATCCAAAATAATGACAAAATCAATACAATATACACATTATTAACACACAAAATATGATTTTTATACCAGTAATTTATAACCTTGACCGCGTATAGTAACAAGGTATTTTGGTTTTTTGGGATCAGGTTCTATTTTCTGGCGCACCCGTCCAATGGTTGTGTCAAGGCGACCCTTGCTCCAAATTGGCTCTTCTTCATCTTGCCAAACCTGTTTGGTGATTTCGTTACGTGTACAAAGTTGCCTCTTGTTTTTATTCAAA